>CAYUSC010000165.1:0-4606 GCA_964447265.1 uncultured Candidatus Brevefilum sp. | reverse complement strand
ATTATGGAGCCGGGATTAGAAGCCGCCCATACCGCCCATGCCGGGGCCGCCGGCGGGCATTGGGGGTTCTTTCTCGGGGATATCAGTGATCAGGGCTTCGGTGGTCAGGATCATGGCAGCAATGGAAGCTGCATTGTCCAGAGCGCCGCGGGTCACCTTGGCGGGGTCAATCACGCCGCCCTCAACCATATTGATGTATTCCTCGGTCAGGACGTTGAAACCAATCTGGTTGCTTTTGCCCTCAGCCTGTCGCTGACGGACACCGGAGACGATGACGGAACCATCCTGCCCGGCGTTTTCAGCGATTTTGCGCATGGGAACTTCCAGGGCATTGCGGACGATCTTGACACCGAGTTGAGCGTCAGAGTTTTCCATCTTCAGTTCATCGAGGGCTTTCATAGCGTTGATCAGAGCAACACCACCGCCGGGGACGATACCTTCTTCAACCGCAGCACGGGTTGCCGAAAGGGCATCTTCCACACGATGTTTCTTTTCCTTCAGTTCGGTCTCGGTCGCAGCGCCAACTCGGATGATGGCCACACCACCGGAGAGTTTCGCCAGGCGTTCCTGGAGTTTCTCACGGTCATAGTCGCTGGTGGTGTTTTCGATTTCAACCCGAATTTGTTCGATCCGGCCACGGATGGCTGCGGAATCGCCTGCACCGCCGATGAGGGTGGTGTCGTCCTTGTCACTTTGAACTTTCTCGGCCTTACCGAGGTCTTCAATGGTGACGGTTTCCAGTTTGCGGCCGGTCTCTTCGGAGATCACGGTTGCGCCGGTCAGGATAGCGATATCCTGCAGCATGGCCTTGCGGCGGTCGCCAAAGCCCGGAGCCTTGACGGCCAGGACATTCAGCATACCGCGCAATTTGTTGAGGACGAGGGTTGCCAGAGCTTCACCGTCAATATCCTCAGCGATGATCAGCAGTTCGCGCTTGCCAACCTGCACCAGTTTCTCCAGCAGGGGAACGATATCAGCGGCAGCGGAGACCTTCTTGTCATAGACCAGAACGTAGGCATCTTCAATTTCAGCCTGCATGTGGTCGGGGTCGGTGATGAAGTAGGGGGAAATGTAACCACGGTCGAACTGCATACCTTCAACGTATTCGGTTTCAAATTCGAGGCCGCGGGATTCTTCAACGGTGATAACGCCGTCTTTACCGACTTTGTCCATCACTTCAGCGATCAACTCACCAATTTCGCGATCCTGAGCGGAAATGGTGGCCACATTGGCGATTTCTTCTTTGGTGGTGATGTCGATGGCCTGGTTGGCGATCTCATCGGAAACAGCTTTGGCAGCGGATTCAATGCCGCGTTTGAGCAGCATGGGGTTGGCGCCGGCGGCCAGGTTCTTCAGGCCTTCGGTCACGATGGCATGCGCCAAAACGGTTGAGGTGGTGGTGCCATCGCCAGCGATGTCGTTGGTCTTGGTGGCAGCTTCTTTGAGGAGCTGAGCGCCCATATTCTCAAAGGGATCTTCCAGTTCAATTTCTTTGGCAACGGTCACACCGTCATGGGTGATGGTGGGGGAGCCAAATTTGCGATCGAGAGCCACATTGCGGCCTTTCGGGCCGAGGGTGGTCGCTACGGATTTGACAACAATGTCAATGCCGCTCTTGAGTGCACGTCGTGCTTCTTCAGCAAACAGTAATTGTTTAGCCATTGTCTTATTACTCCTTGGATATTAGTTCTCTTACAGTTTCGCGAGGATATCAGCTTCGCGCATGATCAACAATTTCTTGCCATCATACTTGATCTCAGTCCCTGAGTATTTTGCAAAAAGGACTGTGTCGCCTTCTTTGACATCCAAGGCCATGTATTCGCCCTTATCATTGCGCTCGCCGGGGCCGACAGCCAGGACAGTGCCCTTCTGCGGTTTTTCTTTAGCGGTTTCAGGAAGCACAATGCCTCCAGCAGTGATTTCTTCTTCCGCAATGGGTTCAACCACAACACGGTTGCCCAAAGGTTTGATTGAGATTGCCATTCGTTCCTCCATTTTGAATTAGAGTATTTTGTGCGATTATTCATCAATTTAGCACTCTCACAATAAGAGTGCTAATAAAATTATCTTACCTGTCTTTAAATATCACGTCAAGGGAAAGCAAGATGATTCTTACAAAATGTTTATATTATCCCCCGTAAGCGTTAACAACGGTCAGGGCGTCATCTCTTCGGTAGGCGTCATTGTCGCTTCAGGCTCTTCCGTCGCGGTTGTGGTTTCCTCATAATTACAGATCTCTTCACCTGCCCGCACAATGCTCATGACCGTCTCGTCATCCGGATAGGTCGCCCGTAACTCGTCAAAAACAGCCAGCGCCCGATCACAATAATCATCAGCCCCCTCCTTGTGCAAACCGGCGAGTACGGAGCCATAGGTGAAATAATAGACATAGGTATTATCCGTCAGAGGCAGCCCCTCCACCGCGACCATCGGATCCGTTTCCGGATCGCAACTGCGCACATCACAGCTAAATTCCGCATTGCAGCCATCAATCGCGCATTGGAAAGCCGGGATCGCGCCCTCATAGTTCCGCGATTTGTGATAGACCACCCCAAGCTGCCCATAGACATCCGCGTTGGCAGGTGTCATATCCAGAGCCACCTGAACGTTCAGCGCCGCAATGAAAAACTCACCCATTTGTGCATACGTGTTCGCAATCGCGAGGTACGGAATGGGATCCAGGATACCTAACTGCTCGTTCAGGTTGACTGCAGTGACAAAATATTCCAAAGCCTGGTCATAAAGTTCCAGATAGCGATACACCTTGCCGATCGAAATATAAAGAAAGGTCAGGTTCGGCATAATATTGACCGCTTTTTTATATTCCTGGATCGCCAGGTTATATTCACCTAAAGTTTCATAGGTATAAGCCTGGATCCGGTGGACGTCCATCAACGAGGGGTCCCGTTCCACAGCCTGCTCAATATATTGCTGCGCCTGTGTCCATTTAGCCTGGTCCACCAGGATTTCGGCATAATAGGCCAAAGCCAGCGTATTGGTATTATCCAATTGCAAGGCCAAAACCGCTTCCGATTCCGCCTCATTCAACAAGTCCGTAGACGCCTTCTCATCATTAAGAGTGGGATCGGTTGAATTCCAGTCCAGCACAAATGCCCGTACGGCCAGCACATCGCTGTCCGTCGGCGCCAATTCCTTGGCTTTATTGATCGATTCGAGAGCATCCTGTAACCGCTGGGATCGTTCGGCATCCGTTGAGAGCAAACTGGAAGAATAGGTCTGTACCCGGGCCAGTTCCATCAGGATCTCAGGATCTGTCGGGTCCAAAGCGGCTGCTTTTTGGTAAGCCTCGATGGCGGAATCCAGGTCGCCAGCTTCAAAATGGGTTTCGCCCTCCACCACAAAGGAGTGGGTGGTCCGGGTCGGCGTTGGCGTGGGCATGAAAAGTGGCTCGACTTCACCATTGGCAAAACCGGCCAGCACCGCGCCAAAGAACACAATCAACACAATCAGGACCAATACCCGATAGATATTGGACTTTGGATTGGTACGTCGGAAAGTAGGTTCTTTACCCTGGATATACATATTTCATCAGTCCAAATGGAGAAAAGCGATCAGCCTTAGGGAGCATCCGTCGGTGTTGGAGTCATTTCCGCTTCCGGATCCCCTTCGCCGGAATCAGGTGTGCCGGCCGCGGGAGTGTCCAAATTTGCCTGGCAAATTTCGATGATGTAGTTCGCGTTATAGACCGTATCTTCATCATCCGGCACGGTCTGGAGCATCGCCTGGGCGACCTGAACGGCGTCGTTACAGCTATTCACTCTGGCCAGCGCCAGACCGTAGCGGCTGTAATATTCCATAATGGTTGTGGTGTAATCCAACGGCAGCCCTTCAACCACATCGCCGTTCTCGGTCACGCCGCCGCGCACAGCAAAGGCCAGCGTTTCAATGGCCGCGTTATATTGCAGGTCCCGGTAATAAAGCGTACCCAGGTTGCCATACATATAGGGGTTGGTCGGGTCATCTTTGACCGCCTGTTCCGCATACTGGATCGCCTTGGCATATTCGCCAATCTGGCCGTAAACCCGGGAAATGTACCAGTTCGGTTCCGGATTGGTGGGGTCCAGCGAATAGGCTTTGGTGAACTCAAACACCGCCTGATCGCTTTCTTCGATTGCCATATAATTTCGCCCAAGTGCCAAATGCAGCTCGGCGATATTATCATTCTGCTCAATGGCAGCAACCAGCTCCTCCACCGCTTCTTCATAGTTGGCGGTGATTTCCAGCACATAACCTCTGGCCCAATGAGCCTCCATCAGGTTTGGTGAAAGTCTCAGGGCAAGCTTGGATTCCTCAATGGCGGTATCCAAGGTGTCCAGATCGGCAACATCATCCGCCACGCGCAAAGCCAGGATATAGGCATAGGCAGCATGGCCTAGAGCGTTGTTCGGGTCCATTTCCAAGGCCGTTGAGATATCGGCTTCAGCATCCAGATAATCCTGCTGAAAACCTTTGGCCCATCCCAGCAAAACAAAAGCCTGCGGCAGCGATTTATCCAGAAGGATCGCATTTTCAGCGTTCACCCGGGCGGCTTCGTAGTCCCCGCTGTAGATCTGCAGGGTTGCCAGGCTCAGATAGTTGGAGATAT
>CAYUSC010000164.1:1468-4686 GCA_964447265.1 uncultured Candidatus Brevefilum sp. | reverse complement strand
TAACCAGGCAAAATATCTGCGCCGGACGATAGAATCCGTCCTGAACCAGGATTATCCCAACCTGGAATACATGGTCATTGATGGGGGATCGAAAGATGGCAGCGTGGAGATCATTCAGGAATACGCTGACCGGTTGACTTATTGGGAATCGGTTCCGGATAAGGGACAAACGGACGCCATCAATAAGGGGTTCAATCGGGCCACGGGGAAATATGTTGCCTGGTTGAATTCGGATGATGTTTATTACCCCGGCGCAATCCGTGAGGCCGTGGCTTATCTGGAAGACCATCCGGAGATTGGGTTGGTCTATGGGGATTGTGATTTTCTGGATGCCGGGGATCATGTGATCGGCAAATTCCCGGCGGCTCAGACGGATCTTAAATTGCTGAAGCAAGGTTATGTCCATGTCCCCCAGGCAGCCGCTTTTCTGCCGCGGGAAATGTGGCTGAAGGTTGGACCCTTGGATCCCTCCTTCTATTTTGCGATGGACTATGACCTCTGGGTCCGGATTGCGCGTTTAGCGCCGCTGGTCTACCTTACCGGGCACACCTGGGCCGGCTTCCGGCTGCATGACGACGCCAAGACAATCGTGGCCGATTCCCAGTGCTGGCCGGAAATGTTGAGAGTCCATTATCGTGATGGGGGTCATTGGCTTTCCGCCATCCAGGCGAAGTACTATCTTCGCCGAGTTGCTGCACCCCTGATTAACTGGAGCCGAAAACAATCCTTCCTCGAATATGCTGAAGGGCATAAGGACGAAGAATAAACTATTTCTTAATAAGGCATATGCTATAATCCAATTACAATATTGGTACGCTTTCTTACAATGGAGGTAGACGATGGCCTTTAAAAATTGGGAAGTGATCAAAGTATCCTATTGCGAACACGCCGGTGAGGAAGTTGCCCTGGAGGCTGAAATCGTATACCCGGCCGGTTACTTGCCGGAACAAGCCCCCAGGATCATCGCCCACCGCTGTTCACGCGGCCTGGCCTGCAACAGTTTCCGCCAGCCGGGATGCTGCTGGTCGGGAACGAACCCCGGTTTTGATCCTTTCAAGGAACCGAAAGAAGCCAGCCCCGCATAATACGTCATTCCGATAAGGATGGCTCAAAAAAGAAAAATACCCGCTTAACTAGCGGGTATTTTGTTTATTGAGACCAAGGGTGATATTTACTTTTCAGCCGGATAGTCGCTGTTATCAATCTGGGTCAGTAATTTCTGATAGAAGGTCTGGTAATACGTGATTCGTTCAACCCACAGCTTGGTCGCGAAATCGGTCCCCAGCTTCATGTTGAGATATCGATCAAGCTTTTCCAGAGTACCCAAAACCGTTGCTCTCTTTTCACTGATTGGGATTTTGCTATAGGCTTTGAACTCAAGGCCCTGATAGATGCGGTAGGCGTCAAAGCGATCCAGATTGTCGGCATCACTGACTGAGAGTGCCAACGGTGTCCTTTCACCTTCGAAATCCGCTTCATCATCCACATGAATGGCGATGCCGTAGCAGATTTCCTGAACCTTTTCCGGTTCCAGGTCAAGGGATTCAAGGAATGGCCGGGCAATGGCCGCTGAGCGCCGGCCGTGATTACGCCCATCCTCATTTTCTTTAAATCCTTCACAATAACCCAGATCATGCAGCAGGCAGGCGATCACGAGGGCCTCAACGTCCAGACCTTCAGCCCGGGCGATCTCTTCGCCGAGATTGGCCACCCGCATGGTATGCTCCAGGCGATAAGTCTTGCGTTCTTCGTGCTCCTGAAAGTAGGGGCTTTCCTCAAATTTCTGCAGCAGGAACGCCTTGGTTTTTTCGATGTTGTTCATTTTAGCCTCCCATCCTGTCATGGATTTCACTTCTCAAAGGGTGGTGGTTTAACATAAGAGCAGTTTCCGAAAAAACTGCTCTTGATATTTGATTATCGGTAAAGCCAAAGTTTTTTTGAACAGCCAGTGAGATTTAAATCACGTCCAGTTCTTTTCCAACTTTGGCGAAGGCAGCCAGTGATTCTTCCAGGTCTTCAGGGCTGTGTGCAGCGGAGATCATCACGCGGATCCGGGCCAGGCCCTTCGGCACGGTGGGGAAGCCCAACGCCATCGCAAAGACGCCCTCGTCATAAAGTTTGCGGCTGAACTCTCGGGCCAGCTTGGCTTCACCCAGCATCACAGGGGTGATCGGCGTCATGCTCTTGCCGGTGTCAAAGCCCAATTCCTTCATGCCGGTTTTGAACATCTCAGCATTTGACCAGAGGCGATCCACCAATTCGGTAGATTCCTCCAACAGGTCAATGGCCGCGATGGTCGCCGCCACATCCGGGACGGTCACGGCGGAGGAGAACAGGAAGGGCCGGCCGCGTTGGTGCAGCCATTCCATGATCCTGGCATCCCCGGCCACGACACCGCCCATCACGCCAAAAGCTTTGGAGAAAGTGCCGATTTCGACATCCACCCGCCCATGCATGTTGAAGTGATCCACGATCCCCCGACCGCCCTTGCCCAACACGCCTTCGCCATGGGCATCATCGACCATCAGCATCAGGTCATAAGCTTCGGCGATCTCAACGATCTTATCCAGCGGCGGGAAGTCGCCATCCATGGAAAAAACGCCATCGGTCACGATCAGGCCGCGTCGGTATTGGCCTTCGCTCTCGCGGATCACGGCTTCCAGCGAGGTGGGATCGGCATGTTTGTAACGGACGATCTTTGCGCCTGAAAGCCGGCTGCCATCAATAATCGAGGCATGGTTGAGTTCATCAGAGAAGATGAAATCTTCCTTGCCGACCAGCGCCGGGATCGTGGCCAGGTTAGCGGTGAAACCCGATTGGAAGGTGATGGCTGATTCCACGCCCTTGAATTTGGCGATCCGCTTCTCAAGTTCAAGGTGCAGGTCCATCGTACCGGCGATGGTGCGCACGGCGCCCGGCCCGACACCGAATTTTTCCATCGCGTCTTTGGCCGCCTGGACCAGTTTGGGGTGGTTGGCCAGTCCCAGGTAGTTATTTGAGCAGAAATTGAGGACTCGCTTGCCATCAACGACCAGCCAGGCGCCCTGCGGTGAGCTTAGGGTGCGAATCCGGTTATACAGGCCTGATTCCTTCAGGCTTTCAAGTTCCTCATCAATCCAGTTTAATTTGGTTGACATGGCTCCCTCTGAGTGTGGTGAGTGGGTGAAAATTCTGCAACTATTATACCTTTTGTTCTCCGGAGGAACGGCATCTGTGAG
>CAYUSC010000164.1:0-1368 GCA_964447265.1 uncultured Candidatus Brevefilum sp. | reverse complement strand
TTTTTAATCCATTTTCTTGATTTGATTGGTCGATTGGAATGTTCTTGCAAAGGGATTCTTATTTCAGTGTGACTTCCCAGAGGTGCACATGACTGACCTCGCCGTCGTTAACGCTCAGGACCTCAATCCGGATTTCATCCACCATCAGTTCGTCATCGAAAGTCAGGGTGATCTCCCGCGTGACCGGGGCTTGCCCGACCTCCTCCGAGAGAGCGGCCAGTTCTTCACCTTCCAGCAGGGCCGTCACTGTGACGCGGGTGGGTGGGCCGCCAATCAACAGGGTTGCGGATTGGAGCTGGACTGGCTCCTGGAAGTTCAGGATGATCTTAAGCGGGTTGGCTTCCAGGGTGCGGATCAGGGTGGTCGGGTCACCGTCGAAGGCATGGCCGATCTCGTTGATATCCAGAACCGAGTATGCCACGGTGACTTGCTGACCATTCACCAGAAGATCGCTGGTGACCAGGGCCTGACGGGCCTCGCGCTCCTCCGCCAGGATTTCGAGAATTTCGGGCACATAAGCCAGCCTGACGAAGGCGAACCCCAGTGAGCCATCCGGATAGGGGAGAGTCTCCTCGATTATGATCTCGGTGAACTTGTCGCAGGTGGTGATATAGTCCAGGTCATCTTCGGTCATCACGAACAACATTGATTTATCTAGCGGGCGGTAGTCCAGCGCCCAGGCGTTGATATTGCCCATCTGCAGGTTCGGGATGCCATCGGCAAAGTAACGGAGGAGCACATCCGAGCCGTTAGCCCAGGTGGAGCTGACATAAATCGTGGTGTCCGGGTCGGCCTGGGCGATTTCCGCCGCGCGCGGAAAAACCTGACGCGCGCCGTACTGCAGCCCATCCAGGCCGTAGTTGTCATACCAGGTGGCGCCGTTGGTTAGGGCGTCCGCCAGCATCCCAAAGCTGAAACCAGCCAGGATCGCAAAAATGACCAGAGATAATAGCGAACGGCTGAGCCGGGGCCATTTGGATCGCAGCCATTCCAGCGCCATCTCGATTCCGAGGGCGGTCATCAGCGTGGCCGGGATGATGAAAACCAGTCCGCGGGTGATCCCCCAATCCACCAGCGCAGCGCCGGAGGGCGCGGCCAGGGTGGCCAGGATCAGCGTGCGGTGGGTCGGTTCCCGAAAGCGGCGGATGCAGCGGATCAGCCCGGCCAGCCAGAAGGGAAAGCTCACCCAGATGAGATGCCCGTAACCGAACATCGTGTGCCTGGCCAGATCGGTCCGGGCTGAGAAGAGCCAGGCGGGCAGGGTGAGGTTGGGCCATAGTCTTTCGATCAGCGAAGGATTGGGCCAGAACCAATAAAAGGGGTTGAGACCTTTGATATAGCGGATGAAGTACATCCCGAGCTTTTCCC
>CAYUSC010000163.1:2602-4726 GCA_964447265.1 uncultured Candidatus Brevefilum sp. | reverse complement strand
TGATCATCAGCCTGGTTTCGGCTGTGGGGATCCGCTTCAAAGGCGAGATGACGGTTCCGCCCTGGCTGCTGTTGTTTGCCTTCCTGTGCATGACCGCCGGACACGTCCTCACCATCCAATCCATGCGACAGAACGCCTTTTTTGAAGGCAGCGTCCGTATTCAGACGGAATATGGTCATAAGGTGGTTACCGACGGGCCCTATCAGTTTGTGCGCCATCCCGGTTATTTGGGGGTGCTGCTGTATAACGCCCTGCTGCCCGTGGTGCTGACTTCGGCCTGGGGCTTCGCAGGGGTGGGATTCTTCCTGGTCGTGCTCTTCTGGCGCACGGCGCGGGAGGATCGTTATCTCCACGAGCATTTACCCGGCTATGACGAGTTTTCCCAGCAGACCCCCTGGCGGTTGATACCGGGGGTGTGGTGATTGGACCAACGAACTAATAAAGATGGAGGGTGATATAGTCACCCTTCAAATTTGTTTTAGGCCTTTATTTTGAATCCACCAATTGTCCACCCGTTTGATAATTCTTTAGTATTTCCTCCGCGTCTTCCTTCACCCGCGCCACCAGTTCCGGCGGCTCCAGTACCTTGACTGTCCGGCCCCAGCTCAGCACCCAGCCGGCAGCCCAGTTGAGGTTGTCGGCGTCAAAGCGGACAATCGCGGAGCCATCCGGGTTGTTTTCCACCTTGATCCAATCACCGGCGCGCTCGTTCATCTCCGCTGAGATGATCGGCGAGGCCCACAGTACCACTTCATAGCGGTCTTCCCAGTGCATGGTTGTTTCCAGGTAGGTCTTGGCATCAAAATCGCGGGGCAACACAAAGGTGCCATCTAACGGTACAAGGTTACTGATCCGGTCGATCCGGAAGGTGCGCAGCTCATCGCGCAGATGGCAGTAGCCCACCAGGTACCAGTTGCCCCAGCGCAGGCTGAGCGCATAGGGATCCACGATCCGGTCGGTCTTAACCCGGGAAAAGGAATGGTAGTTGAGGCTGACCTGGCGGCTTTTGGCCATGCAATCGCGCAGGGTGGTCATCAGGTCGTGATAGGGGGCGTAGTCGCGGGAGGTGCCCGTCACCACCACCAGGCTGCGCTGGGCGCGGCCGGCTTCCTGGCGGATGTCATCGGGGAGGACGTTATCCAGCTTGGCGGTCACCCCCGTGACGGCGTCCTGGAAGGTCTTGCCCCAGATGTCATCGATCAGCCGCGCGCCCATATATAGCACGGTAGCTTCTTCGGGAGTGAAGATCAACGGGGGGAGTTTGTAGCTGCGCAAAAGGGAGAATCCGCCATACGGTCCGCGCTCGGAATAGAGCGGGATTCCCATTTCCTCCAGCATCCCGATATAGCGGTGAACCGTGCGATCCGAGACATCCAGTTCTTCGGAAAGCTCCGCGACCGTCCACTGCCGCCGGGATTGGAAGAGGAAAAGCATCGAAAGCAGGCGGGTGGCGACATTGGCCATACGTCCATTATACAGTGGAATATGACATGAAATGACATATACGCGCTGTATGCTTGGAGTATCGAATGAGCGGGGGCGCTATTCAATGAGAGAAACGGGAGGTGGACTTTGGATAAGTTGATTGCATTTTGCGGCCTGGACTGCGCAGGGTGCGAAGCCTATATCGCAACCCAGGCCAATGATGAACCGGCCAAGCAGGCGTTATTGGAGAAGTGGCGGGTTGAGTACGATTCGCCGGATATGCCGGAATCGGCGGTGACCTGTGACGGGTGCACCAGCCAGACTCGGCTTGGTGGTTATTGCGCCTTTTGCGAGGTGCGAGCCTGTGCAACGGAAAAGGGTGTGCAGAATTGCGCATATTGCAGTGAGTTTGAATCCTGTGAGACCCTGCAGGGTTTCATTGCGAATATTCCCGTGGCGCAGGCAAATCTGGCTGCGATCCGCGCTTCAATGTAAACAGAATTGAAAGGACGCATGTGAGATACCCTCCACTCGAGTTCCCGCGGGTGGAGGGTTTGTTGTAATTTTGTCCATGCGAGCCTCCTTCAGGAGGCGAAGCAATCTCAAATCAAGCAATTATCCCGATGGTGAATTAAAGATGCGTAAAAAACGCGCCCTACAGAGATTGCCACGTCGGCCGCTGGCCTCCTCGCAATGACA
>CAYUSC010000163.1:0-2502 GCA_964447265.1 uncultured Candidatus Brevefilum sp. | reverse complement strand
AGGAAAAAAGAAGTTTTGTCATTGCGAGCTTTCGATAGAAAGCGAAGCAATCTCAAATTAAATAATTATCCCGATGGTGAATTATAGATGGGCAAAAAACGCGCCCTACAGAGATTGCCACGTCGGCCGCTGGCCTCCTCGCAATGACAGGAAAAAAGAAGTTTTGTCATTGCGAGCTTTCGATAGAAAGCGAAGCAATCTCATCATGTGTGATTTTTCCAAAGACGAAATTATGAAGGTGCGCATCTGATTTTACGCACCTAACAAAACATAAAAGAAGATTGCCATGTCGGCCGGTGGCTTCCTCGCAATGACAAAACAAGGGGTGGTTTGACTTTGGCTAAATCTAGCGGTGCATCGGAATAGATTATACTGGGCGGCCACAAAGGGCCGCCCCTACGGTTATTGGTGCAATTATTTTGTAGGGGAGGGCCTTGTGCCCTCCCGAGGGATCATTCTGCGGATTGCAGCTTTGGCAGGAGGGGGAGCAGGAAGGGCGCGCCGAAGATGAAGAACACAAATTCAAAGAAGGGATTGCTGCCCTCAGCCTTGATCCCCTTAAATCGGCTGAGGAAGGCATCAAAGGTGTTGCCCGAGAGGTTGCCAAAGGTGATCATGCGGATCACGATCCGGATTTCCTCGGCTTTTTCCGCGCCATAAGCTGCGACCAGTTTTTCGGTCATTTCGGGCGAAGGGTTGCGCCGGGTTTCGGCAGAGTGCTGGGCATAGAGCAGGGCCATCAGTTCCTCTTCGCTGGCATCCGCCTGGAACTGGAGCTTCATCATCTGCTGGACTTCCTCCGGCGAGATCCCGCTGGAAACAGCCTGCCGGGCATGGAACCAGGCGCAATAACGGCAGCCGTTCACGGCCGTAACCACGGTCATGATCTTTTCCACGAAGGCATGATCCAGGTCACGCATGGTCTTTCTGATCAGCTTGCGGTGGCCGAACATGAACTTCAGGTCCTGCCGGAAGGTTTTGAAAGTGTAAATGTTGCGATTGAAGTTTTCCGTCATGAGGGTTGCCTCGACTCCATTGACCCACAGATAATTTGAATGATGAAATGGTCGATGCTCATCACCTTTATGAGTATACTCGCAGGGGCAAGGGGGAAACGTCAGGAAAGGGTCTTGGCGCTGCCGTTTACGATGATCGCGTTCGGCCAGCGCTGAAGCGCCTGGGGCAGGAGGGCAGAGCGGATCACAACCGCGGCGACCCGGTAATCCCCGGAATCGAGCTTCGCCATCCCGGCAGTGAGGCCCTTATTCTGGAAAAACTCCAGAGGACCCAACTCGTCAATTACGGTCAAGTCGCTTTCACCGGATTCGGCCAGGGTCTGATTGGCCCAGGCCATCGCTTCCTCATCAAAAGCCCAGCGCGGGGTCTGCATGCCAGCCGAATCTTCCTCGCGCAGCCGGGCCAGTTGACGATGATCACCGGAATGCAAATCCACAACCTCAATCCCCACTTTACGGCCATCCTTGAAAATGCTCGGTGAAAGCAGGCCGT
Source organism: uncultured Candidatus Brevefilum sp. (assembly GCA_964447265.1). Classification (GTDB taxonomy): domain Bacteria; phylum Chloroflexota; class Anaerolineae; order Anaerolineales; family Anaerolineaceae; genus Brevifilum. Next base: position 993 of record CAYUSC010000163.1, on the reverse strand, counting down.
TGACCGAAAGCCCGGCATCGCGGGCCAGGCCAATTAACTGGGTGCACCAGGTGGTTTTGCCTACGCCGCTCAACCCGGTCACCAGAATCAACTGGGGTTCCTGTTTGCTGCGGGCGAAGATCTGCCCCAGGGGACTTTGCGGGTCCTGCAGGGCAGCCGGTTCCAGGGCGATCGGGCGCTGGGTGATCACGGCCAGGGGTTTTCCTTCGCCATTGGTTAATACCTCGGTGCGGATGCCGTAGATGGCGGAGAGCAGCGGTTCGGTCAGCGTTTCCTGCGGCGAGCCATACGCGGTGACTTTGCCGGAAGCCAGTAGAAGCACCCGGTCGGCATAGGACAGAGCGTTATTGGGGGAATGGGAACTGATGATGAAGGACAGGCCTCGATCAGCCAGTTGGCTGACGATCTCCAGGATACGGTGCTGGTTGGAGAGGTCCAGGTGGGCGGTGGGTTCATCCATCAGCAAGAGCTGACATTTCTGCGCCAGGCCGCGGGCGATCAGCACAAGCTGTTGTTCGCCGCCGCTGATCTCGGTATAGGGACGATCACGCAGTTCGAAAAGCCCCAGTTGGGCCAGGGCTTCATCCACGATGGCCTGATCGTCCCGGTTGGGCGAGCCCAGCCAGCCCAGATAGGGGGCGCGGCCCATCATCACCATCTCGTTGACGGTGTAACCGAAGGCCGGGGTGTGCATCTGGGGGATCAGGCCGACCATCCGGGCGCGTTCGGCGAGGCTGAAGGATTGCAGGTTTTTCCCGTTGAGCAGGATCTCGCCTGAGGCGGGTTCCAACAGGCCTGCCAGACAGGATAGCAGGGTAGTCTTGCCGCTGCCGTTACGGCCGAGGATGTAAAGGGCTTCGCCGGGAGCGATTTGGAGGGAGATATCATCCAGTACGGGCTTTTCCGGGAGATAGGCGAATTGGAGGTTGTTGGCTTGAAGCTGCATGGTCACCATCCCGTCCGGCCACGGCGTAATAATACCGCCAGCACCGG
>CAYUSC010000162.1:0-4831 GCA_964447265.1 uncultured Candidatus Brevefilum sp. | reverse complement strand
ATCTTGACACCGAACGTATGTTCGTGTATTATTAGAAATAATAATTAGCACAAATGAGCGGTTTCAATCAAGGAGCCTGACATGATGGCACGTAAGAAGGCAGGTTTGGGAGAACGGCATAAAAGGATCCTGAAATTCCTGGAAAGCTTCCAAAACGAAAACGGTTTTCCCCCATCGATCCGCGAGATCGGTGAAAATACCAATATCAGCTCCACTTCCGTTGTGAATTACTACCTCAACCAACTTGAGGAAATGAATTACATCGAACGGGAGAGCAATGTCTCTCGCGGAATCCGTCTGGTCCGCTCATTGGAAGGCAATCTGGTTCAGGCCGCCCAGGCCATTTCGGATATGTTCAATGTGCCAGTTATCGGCCGGATTGTCGCCGGTGAACCGGTACCTGTCCCAACCTCAGACTTCAACTATTACGATCAGGAAACCGGGATCGAAATTGCGCGCAGCCTGCTCCCACCCCGCGAAAAAACCGCTGACCTCTTTGCGTTGGAAGTCCAGGGCGATTCAATGATTGACGCCATGGTCAATGACGGCGATATCGTTGTCATGCGCCCGGTGAACCGGGCCGATAATGGCGAAATGGTCGCCGTCTGGCTGACGGATCGTGATGAGACCACCCTGAAGTATTTCTATCAGGAAAATGGCCGCATCCGCCTCCAACCCGCCAACCCCCTGATGGAGCCGATCATCATTGACAATCCTGCCCAGGTTCAGGTTCAGGGCAAAGTTGTTTTGGTAATCCGGCGGCTCCAAGGCGCTTGATTTCTCATATCCCCTGTTGATAATCCGCCCCGGCCTGCTGTTAGGTCGGGGCTTTATCTTAACAGAAAACCCCTGCCTTTGTGGCAGGGGTTCATTCACTAAAACTGGGTAAGTCTTATTTGAGTTCGACTTCGGCGCCGGCAGCTTCGAGTTTTTCCTTGGCATCATTGGCAACGTCTTTGCCAACGGCTTCGAGGATTTTGCTGTCTGCGGATTCAGCCAGGTTCTTGGCTTCGACCAGGCCCAGGTTGGTGAGCTGGCGGATAACCTTGATGGTTTCGATTTTCTTGGGACCAGGGTTCTTGAGGATAACATCAAACTCAGTCTTTTCCTCAACTTCTTCAGCAGCGGCGGCAGGTGCAGCAGCAACGGCGGCAACGGGAGCAGCAGCGGAAACGCCCCATTTTTCTTCCAGCATTTTAACCAGTTCAGCAGCTTCCAAAACGGTGAGCTCGCTCAATTGATCCATTAATTTTTCTAAATCAGCCATTTTCAAATCTCCTAAAAATGTTTGTTATCGAATGATTTCAGCACGTCTGTGCCGATGGTTTTAATTTTCTAAAATACTTAGGCAGCGCTACTAGCAGCTTTTGGGTCTTCTGAGTAGGCTTTAACAACCGCAGCCATAGAGCGTGCGGGTTCGGCCAGAGTGCGTACCAGTTTGGTGGCAGAAGCCATGATGGTGCCCAGCAAAATACCACGCATAACGGGTTGGGATGGGAGATCGGCAAGAGCTTTCACCTGATCCGCGGACAGCAGTTTGTTGTCCATATAACCCATACGGATATCAAAGACATTGGCCTTTGAGAGCTCGCTGAGTGCTTTCGCAGCAGCGGGCGCTTCGCCAAATGCGAAGCCGACCAAATTGTTTTGCTCCCAGAAATTCTCATCAAACTCAACGCCCATCTCATTCATCACGAGACGGAAAAGACGGTTCTTGACGACATGGATCTCGCTATTGACCTCACGCATCTTCATCCGCGCATCATCAATTGCAGACATACCCATGTTCTGGTAGGAAACCACGAAAAATGCCTTGCTATTGCTTGTCCACTCACGATATTGAGCGACCATAGCTTCTTTTTCTTTACGAGTAAACGCCAAAGTGTTCACCTCCTTCCAGTTTTAGTGTTTTAATCGTCAAAGTCTTTGCCTCAATTTTCGCTGAGGCAAAGACTTTGGAACAAAATACCAACCGGTATCCGTTATGTCTGGTTTGCCTTCACCTCGGCGGGATATTAAGCTCCGGATGGAGCACCTGCTTTCTTCAGCGAAGAAATTATCAGTATTGACTTTTTAGATTAGCAAAACAGATTATAGCACAATCTGTAATGTTTATTAAGCAATCGTTGAAGCGAAAGGATCCACCTTGATGCCAGGCCCCATCGTTGAGGTCAGGGTCACACGGCGGATGAAGTTGCCGCTGGCAGCCGCAGGACGAGCCTGCCGCAGGGCATGCATGAAAGCCTGAAGATTTTCATCCAACTGCTCAGCAGTAAAGGATAACTTGCCAATCGGAACATGAATGTTCGCGGTCTTATCCAGACGGAATTCAATCCGGCCAGCTTTCGCTTCTTTGATGGCGCCGGCCATCTGGTCCAACTGGACAACAGTGCCAGCTTTCGGGTTCGGCATCAAGCCACGGGGACCGAGGACACGGCCTAAGCGGCCGACGGTGCCCATCATATCAGGGGTGGCAATGGCGACATCAAAATCTGTCCAGCCGCCCTGGATTTTATTCACAATTTCATCCGAATCAGCGACGTAATCCGCACCGGCTGCGCGAGCGGCCTCGGCGGCCTCACCCTGGGCGAAAACCATTACCTTGACCGATTTACCCAGGCCATTGGGCAGAACAACCACATCACGGATCTGCTGGTCTGCCTGGCGGGGATCCAGACTGGTTCGGATATGAACTTCAACAGTCTCATCGAAACTGGCGAAACCCAGTTCTTTCAATAATTTGATCGCCTCTAAAGGCTCATACAAAGAATCGTGATCGACCTTTTCGCGAGCAACCAGATATTTCTTACCATGACTAGCCATGAAAACTCCTTTGTGGTTCCAACGGGCAATAAAAGCCCTCCCACATCATTAATTATTAATCCTCAACAACTGCGATTCCCATATTGTGGGCTGTGCCTTCAATCTGTCGCATGGCACCTTCGATATCAACAGCATTCATATCGCTGAATTTCTGTTCCGCAATTTCGCGAACCTGCGAACGGGTCACAGTTCCGACCTTTTCCCGATTGGGTTGGCCGGAGCCTTTTTCAATCCCGGCCGCTTTGCAGAGCAGGATCGCTGCAGGCGATGACTTCAATTTGAAACGGAATGAACCGTCCTGGAAAATGGTGATCTCGGCAGGGACAATCTCGCCAGCCCGCGCAGCGGTCCGGCCGTTATAGTCCTTGCAGAAAGCCATAATGTTCACACCATGCTGAGCCAAAGCCGGACCGATTGGGGGAGCCGGGTTTGCCTTACCAGCCTGGATCTGCAGTGTTACGATTGCCTTTACTTTCTTTGCCACTTGTATACTCCTTTGTGGTTCAAGCGGGTCCTGAAACCCTCCCACGTTTAACTAAAACGTAATCGTTAGATTTTTTCGACTTGCAAAAAGTCCAGTTCAACTGGGGTTGAACGTCCGAAGAAGTTCACCATCACCCGGACTTTTGAACGTTCCATATCAATTTCGTCCACTGTGCCATGGAAATCGTTGAACGGCCCATCGACAATACGGACGGTTTCGCCAGGCTTGTAAGTGACCTTAATGGTCGGCGCTTCGGCTTCCATCCTGCGGAGGATCTGGGAGACTTCCTCGGGGCGCAGCGGTATGGGATCATTGCCCATTCCAACAAAGCCGGTGACCCCAGGCGTATTCCGGACCACATACCAGGATTCTTCGCTCATGATCATATTGACCAGAACATATCCGGGGAACACATGCCGCTCAATTGAGCGCCGCTTGCCATCCCGGACTTCGATCTCTTCCTGGGTGGGGATGACCACATCAAAGATCTGGTCTTTCATGCCCATGGACTCAATCCGCTGCTCCAGATTATGCCGGACTTTGTTCTCGTAGCCGGAATAACAATGCACCACGAACCAGCCGCGGTCATCATCCGGTTCCTCGAAATCATCCGAGCTGGAAACTGTCTCTTCTACAGCGTCATCTGCCGCATCAATCTCATTGTCAGGTCGTTCGGCAGCATCTTCCGCTGGCGCGAGAAAATCTTCCGCTTCAAAAGCGGCTTCTTCGCGTTCTTCTTCTGGAACTTGTCCTTCAAAATTATCTGCTGCCATCATTGCGCACCTATCCCTTCTTAGATTAAAGCCTAAAGGTTAACCAGGAAGGAGATCGCCTTTGCAAACACAAAATCCAATGCACCTAACACGACGGCCATGACGACCATGACGATCAACACGATCCGTGTCATTTTCCAGGCTTCTTCGGGTGTGGGCCAGGTGACCTTACGCAGTTCACCAATGGTCTCTCGCCAGAAGCGCTGGATCCTTTGACCTAAACTGACTTTCTTTTTCGGCGTCACAAGTCACTCCTTGCTTACGTCCAAAACGCCGCCCAAAATAGACGGCGTTGAAAAATTCCAGGCAGGCCAGGTAGGAATTGAACCCACAACCCCCGCTTTTGGAGAGCGGTGCTCTGCCAATTGAGCTACTGGCCTGTGCAAAACGCGAGGCAAGTTCTTACAAAGCGGGCCCTACCTCGACAATACTATTTTACCTCACGGTGCATCGTATGTTCTTTGCATCGCGGACAATACTTTTTCAACTCCATCCGGCTCGGATCATTACGGCGATTTTTCTCGGTCGTATAGTTCCGTTCCTGGCATTCCGTACATTCCAGAGTAATAACCGGGCGGATACCCTTCTTCTTTGCCATGTGTATTTTACCATGGCTGCCCCTTTAGCCGAGGCAGCCATGCTATCCTTCCTAAAATATTTTCTTACTCAATGATCTTGGAGATCACACCGGCGCCAACAGTCAGGCCACCCTCACGGATAGCAAACTGGGAACCGTTCTCCAACGCCACAG
>CAYUSC010000161.1:0-5027 GCA_964447265.1 uncultured Candidatus Brevefilum sp. | reverse complement strand
TCCGCATCCATCACCGCCAGAATCGCATCCCGGCCGGTCTTAGCCAGCACAGAAGCCGCCGCAATCGTGAGCGATCGGGCGTCACCCTTGATCAGCGGGGTCTGCGGCGTGGCGACTTCTGGCAGTTTAATGTAATCAATTAAGATATGTTCCACTTCCAGAGAAAGCTGCCTCAGGGCGCGTCCCGCTGCCAGGCGGGTAGCCGGCGCGATCCCAATCTGGTCAATTTCAGCCGCGGACGCGTACCCAACCGCCCAGGCCGCCGCCACTGATTTGATCTCTATCGCCCAATAATCCCGTTCTTCGGGCTTCATCTCCTTCGAATCCCGGACACCTGCCAGCTTTTTAAATAAGTCTGGCTGGTCGCAGGGCAGCACAACCGCGGCTGCGGCCACCGGCCCAATCAGGGCGCCGCGTCCTGCCTCGTCCACACCGGCAACCCAGCACAGTCCTTTATTCCATAAAGCCTGCTCAAATTGAAGATCCGGCCGGGCCGGAATCAGGGAATAATCAAATTTCGTTCTGGGCATCATAAGCCCCTTTGGCGGATTTCAGCCGGATATCCAGCAGATCAAAAGCCATCCGCATCGAATCCTGCACCAGGCGCACCCGGCTGTCGGCGTCAAAGGTCCAGTCAATCGGCACTTCCTGGATCCGATAGCCCATTTTGCGGGCGATAAAAAGCACTTCCGCGTCAAAGGACATCCCGGTAAGCGTTTGCAAACCAAAGACCTTATCCGCTATATCCCCCCGAAAACATTTGAAACCGCACTGGGTATCCTGCAGCCCAGGCAGCACTATCCAGCGGACAATCGTATTGAAAACCCGGCCGATCATGTGCCGGTAGCCTGGTTCATCTATCCGGCGTGATCCGGCGACCTCCCGAGAACCGATCGAAACTTCCACATCCGCCAATTGGGGCGGGATAAAGCGCAGGACCTGCTCAATCGGCATGGAAAGGTCGGCATCACAGAAGAAGCGGTATTCGCCGACCGCCTCGAGCATCCCCCGCTTGACGGCCAGCCCCTTGCCGCGCTGTTCTTCATGGATCACCCGTAAATAGGGCATCTTCGCAATGAAAGATTCGGCAACCGCCAGCGTGCCATCCGTGCTGCCGTTTTCCACCACCAGAACTTCATAAGTGAAGCTCTGCAGGGATAAAAATGCATTGATCTTTTCCAACGAAGGGGGCAGCCGCTTGGCTTCATTATGGGCAGGAATAACGATGGAAAGAAATGGTCTGGTCAAAATGTCACCCTTGATTTATTAACCCATTTGATTTAAAAAATGGCAAGGAGAACGATTTTTACGCTCACCTTCCCATTCTTTTGGTAGGTCGGGGTGGGCGGACTTGAACCGCCGACCTCCGCGTCCCAAACGCGGCGCGCTGGCCGACTGCGCTACACCCCGGCAGATAAGAGTATAATCCGAACCATGACCAGACGTCAAGCCACCCCCATCCCTTCACTCCTTTTAACCTTCCTGGCATTGATGCTTGCCCTCTCAGCCTGCCAGGCGCAGCCTGCAACGCCGGAGAGCACGCCCACAGAGCGCCTCATTCCCACCGCTTCGGCCACCCCCGAAGCCACCGCACAGGTCACCGAGGAACCGGTCATACCGACCCCCACGCCGGATTGCCTCCTGCAGGGCGGGACGGTTTCCAGCGAGCAGATTTACAGTGACGCGCTGGGGACTGATCTGGACTTTGATATCTACCTGCCACCCTGTTATGGGACCGATGTTGCAGCCCGCTATCCCGTGGTCTACCTGCTGCATGGTCTATCCTACCGGCAGGACCAATGGCAGCGGTTGGGGCTGGTCTCGACAATGGATGAACTTGTCGCTGCGGGGGAGATCCCTCCCTTCATTGCCGTGATGCCACTCGAATCCCCCTACACTGCGCCCCAGGTTTCCCAATTCGGCAACGCTCTGGCCAACGACCTGATCCCCTGGGTGGACGGCCATTATCAGACCCTGCCGGAAAAGACCTACCGGGCGATTGCCGGCGTTTCCCGCGGGGCGGCCTGGGCCATCCATCTGGGATTCCAGTACTATGAGCTTTTCTCACGGGTTGGAGCGCACAGCCTGCCGCTCTTTGAGGCGGACGCCGGACATATCCCCAGTTGGCTGGGGCTCTCGGGTGAAGACCTGCCATTGTTGTTCATTGACATCGGCCGCAATGACCAGGAATGGAAAACGGCCGAGGAATTCGCCGCTCTGCTGGATGAAAACGGCATTCCCCACGAGTGGTACCTCTTCACCGGCGGTCACACCGAAGAATACTGGTCCAGCCACCTGGAGACCTATCTCCGCTGGTATTCAGCAGGTTGGGGAGATGCCCGGGGAAATGAAGTAAAATAGAATCAGTCATCAATTTACACGGAAAGGGAGAAAATAATGTTTCAACAACTGACCATCGTTGGGTACCTTGGCAAGGACCCTGAAATGCGATACACACCCAGCGGACAGGCTGTCACCAGCTTCCCTGTTGCCACCTCAAACTCATATACCAACAACGCCGGCCAAAAGGTTGATGAGACCACCTGGTTCCGTGTCTCCGTTTGGGGCGCGCAGGCTGAAACCTGCAAACAATATCTCAGCAAAGGTCGACCCGTTTTGATCATTGGTCGTCTGCGGCCCGACCCCCAAACCGGCGGACCACGGGTTTATAACCGCAATGATGGCTCCAGCGGCGCTTCCTTTGAAGTCAACGCCAGCAACGTCCGCTTCCTGCCCGGTGGCCGAGGTGAAGGCGGCGCAAGCTATGAACAAGACATGGGTGATGCCGCAGGGGTGGCTGAGGACGACGAGATCCCCTTCTAGAATGGAGCGATAATGCCCAATCCCATACCGAATTTCATCCTTCCGGACGATCTGGAAGCGCAATATGTCAACTTCGTCCGGATCTCTCATACTGCGGCTGAATTTGTGATGGATTTTTCCCTGTTACTGCCCGGCACCAAGGAACCCACCGTCAATTCCCGGATCGTGATGTCCCCCACGGCGGCCAAGCTCTTTCTGGGCGCCATGAACGAGAACGTTAAACGCTACGAAAACAAATTCGGCCAAATCAATCTGCCCGGCAGCCACACGCTGGCGGATGAATTATTCCACCCCAATAACGAAGACCCCGAGAAACCCAATGGTTGATATCGAAGAACTTGCCGATCGAATCCGAGAAACATTTGAACATAAAAATACCATCCGGGATCAGGCCCTGGCCCAAAGCCGGGTGCTGACCCGTCACGCGGCCCATGCCATCCGCGCCATCCACCGCGAAGATGCTGGGGAAGCCCGCGAACACCTGGCCGAAGCCGATATACTGGCAACCTCCATCCGCGAGGGCCTGGCCGGGGACCCGGATCTTTATTTCTCCGGCTATGCCCAGGATGCCCTGAAGGAATACTGCGAAGCGCATGTGACCGTTGCCAGCATTCTGAACGAAGAATGGCCCAGCCCGGAGGACCTGCAGGTGGAATACGCCACCTATCTGAACGGTCTTTCCGAGGTGGTTGGCGAACTTCGCCGCCGCATCATGGACATCATCCGCCACGGCCATTCGCCCGAGGTGGAACGCCTGATGAACGTGATGGAAGACATCTATTCCCAACTGGTCACGATGGATTTCCCCGATGCGCTGACCTTTGGCCTGCGTCGCCGGACCGACATCGCCCGCAGCATCATCGAACGAACCCAGGCGGATATTGCCATCAGTTTCCGCCAACAGGAATTGGAAAAAACGATTCTCGCCCTTTCAGCGCAGCTTTCTGAAATGGAAGAATCCAATGAAGACAATTAACGCATCCGATCTGGGTGCTTATCTCTATTGCCAGCGTGCCTGGTGGTACCGGAAAGAGGGGGTTGAATCCGGCAACCAGGAAGCGATGGCAGCCGGAACCCGCCACCACACCCTGCACGGCCGCAAGGTGTTCATCGCTGGCGGGTTTCGCTTACTCGGCTGGATCCTGCTGCTGGCCGGCCTGGTGGTCCTGACCCTCTACCTCTCATTTACTCTCTTCGGCACATGATCTGGTACGCACTGATCCTGATCGCAGCCGCGATCCTCTTCCTCTGGTTGGCGAACCGCCAGCGCAGTCAGGCGGGCCTGCCCTCCGGCAGGATCAGCTACACGGACGTGGGCGAATGGCAACCCAACCATCTGGCGCTCTATGACCCCAAGCTGGGCCTGGCCGGGAAGCCGGATTACCTCGTCTACGTCAATGGCGCGCCGGTTCCTGTGGAAGTCAAATCCGGCCGGACGCCAACCACCCCCTACGATTCGCATATCATCCAGTTGGCTGCATACTGCTATCTTGTGGAAGTGACCACCGGAAAAGTGCCGCCCTATGGCCTTCTGCGCTACCCGCAGGAGACCTTCGAGATCGCCTATACACCGGAACTGCGGGCGGAACTGCTGGAATTGGTGGAAGCGATCCGGGCGGCCTCTCGCCGCCGAACGCCGCCGGAGCGCTCGCATAACAACGCCCGGCGCTGCTCGGGCTGCGGTTACCGTGAGAGTTGCGACCAGCGGTTGAAATTGTGATAACCTGCCCTCAATGTCACGTGCGCTGCGCGGCACATGACCTACACGCTTTTGTCTTAAGGCTTCCCCTTGAGGGGAAGCTGTCTGCGTAGCAGACTGATGAGGTGACATCTTCCCCTCATCCGGCCCTTTGGCCCCCCTTCCCCCTCAGGGGAAGGCTTAAGTTGTCACGCTGGAAGCGTGACCTACGAACTGACAGATAACCCCTTTCCTGACCTTTCCCCCGAGGAACAAGGTGACGAAGCCCCCGTAACACAGTGAAGGGGGTAGGGGAAGGGAACCTGCGAAGCAGAGGGTAGGGGTAATTTCACTTTGTCATTGCGAGGTGCAAGGTGACGAGATCGTCTCCGAAGCGAAGCGAAATGGGAAGCAATCTGGAAATGACATATACGGAAATTCTTTTTCGGATCAATGATATGTTGTCACGTGCGCTGCGCGGCACGTGACCTACACGCTTTTGTCTTAAGGCTTCCCCTTGAGGGGA
>CAYUSC010000160.1:0-5030 GCA_964447265.1 uncultured Candidatus Brevefilum sp. | reverse complement strand
GATTGTGCTTACCCGGCTTGATGGACCATTTCCCTCCTTTGCCCGTGGTTGATGCAATTGGTTTTGCTAGGTGCAATTATACAATAATATCGAATTGAATTGACCCAAAAACAGAAAAAGTAGGGTGGGTCTCTGACCCACCACAAAGCCGACACTCATCATTCTCCAAAATCCCCCTTTAAATTCTTCTCACCAACCTCACTTCCCCAATCCGCATCATACCACCCCATCCGGGCATACCGGTGAAATGATGACCATTCCCAATCCTTGACATTTTTCACCAACCCATGTTTCACCGGATTGTAATGGATGTAATCCAGATGATGATCCAGGTCTCTCTCATCTCTGATGGTATGTTCCCAATATCGTCGCTGCCAGATCGCGACCTCATTCTTCCTAGCCCTGGAATTTGTATCAACTTCTGGCAGCCCAATCTCCTGTTTATATCCTGCCGTGAATAATCGCTTTATCTCTCTGATCCGCATTGGATAATCTGCATCGGTTTCTGGACATTGGATCAAAGTATGGATGTGGTCAGGAAGCAGGCAAACAGCGACGGTGAAAAATGGAAACCGTTTAGCAACATCCTTCCAGGAATTATGGAGAATTTGGCGGGCGGTGCTATTCAAAAATAAGGGCTTACGATCATAGGTTACTATCGTGATGAAATAAATTCCGCCCTTGAGATGAACCCGACGATATTCAGGCATAATCCAATTGTAAATCTCTTTTGGTGGGTCAGCGACCCACCCTACAAGTTAAATTGCTGTTCATTGAAAGATTGATTTCAATCTATTGTTGGTGTAGACCATTTCCCTCCTTTGTGCGCGGTATACAAGATTGATTGTTCAATGTGAAATAATCCAATGAAATGTGATATATTAATCGCAATATGAGGCTCAGGCATTTGGGAAAGATGATGACTTAATCATATATGTGATTTGAGATAAGCAAAAACACATAATTTATTATTCTTTTTCAATTTACTCCTTATAAAAATTATATCTGGCTTTTACTCATCAATTTATTTTCTGGAGACAAATATGTTGTTTATTCTATTATCAGCCATAATTCTCTTAGGCATCTATGGAATTTTATTCCTATTCTGCTCTCCTCTAATCACTGTCACTGATACTATACAATATTTCCAACCACTTATTGGGATAATTACATCAACGGGAGCATTATGCTCGGCAGCAATAGTAATTTCTACTTATTATGAAGCGCATAAACCTCAATTATTAATCCAAGTCGTAAATGATGACCAAAAGCGAAAATACACGATACTTGACCATATAACTCGGATACATTATGAAAATTTAACTTTGTATCAATTTAATAAATTAAATATTCAACTCTCCATTGAATATAAAAATGACAAGATCGAACTCGATAATTTATTTCCTGAAGATATGATTATGCTAGGAAGGGATGATAGAAATAAGCGATTTATCACAACAAACGAATTACAGAATCTTGGTCTTTCCCTTGCTCAAATAAATTTTTCTCCAGATCCTTTATATTTATTAGTCTCTTTCGATTTCAATTATTTAGGCATAAAATATAAGATTAAAGCTCAAAAATATATATGGGATAAGATAAATATTCAATGGAATATTATTTAACCCGTAGGGTGGGTCGCTGACCCACCACCTTCCTCCCCCCTTAACCCCCAACCACCCGGCTAACCTATGGTCAACCGGGTGGCTGCGTGATACGGACAAATCTCTCATTCAAACCTACAAGAACGCTTATCCCTTCTCCTCAAAAGTGATCAGCGACTTATATTCCACCAGGCTTCCCCGGTCCAGACAGCACTGTATAATCTCGCGGCCCAGGGGCGTCAGCGCCTCCTGGTCATACTGCCGCAGGATTTCGTGGAAGAACGTATAAAGCATTTCCGCGCCCTGGTCATAGGCTTCGGGGCCGACTTCGGGCTGCGTATCCACCGCGAAGAACCAGCGTGAGAGCGGCCGGCCTTCAATTTGGATCTGGTGCGGATATTCGCCCAGCAGCGGGCAGCGCGCCGGGCGCACGTTTTCCGGCAAGAAGCGGGCATGGCCGCGCCGGGCCAGATATTCCCGCATCAGCCATTGGGGCATGAAGCCGACCTTCCACGCGCCGACATGCTGGTTGGGCGTCAGCACATAGCTGGTGTCGGGGCTGCTGGTGAACTGCTCCAGCAGGTAGTTGGCGTGCACGGTGCGCTTACCGGTGGCAAAGGCCCAATAGGAGCCCACGCCCTCAGTCGAAAGCCCCTTTGTGTCGGTGATGCTGGGGTTGTCATAGCCGCGGGGCGCCACCAGCCGCCAGAGCCAGGCCAGCGCCGGGGGCAAAATGTGGAAAAAGCCCACGATCCCATAGCTCGGGTTTTCCCGGGTGCAGGGGGGCGTGCGCATGCCGAACGAGCGGATATCTACATCCACCGGCTCGTTCACCACATTCGGGATGATCTCCCGGGGGACCACCACCCGCGGGTTCGGGCAGGGCTTGCCCGGCGAGTCCAGCACATGATCCCAGATCATCGCGATCCCATCCGGGGCGGCGTTGATATTCAGGAAAAGCAGCGGTTGCGAGGGTTCCGCGGTCAGCCGCTCAAAGTTCAGGTCGGTGCCGTAATGATGGATATGATTGGTTCGCACAAACCAGGCGTCTTCGGCATCCACCACTGCAAGCTTGCCGTTATGCTGCAGCGAGGGATGGCAGAGCGCCATATCGTCCGTCACCGGGTGCAGCGCGCAAGTGCGAGGCTGTTCGTGCAGGCGTTTCTCACCTGTCACGATGTTTTCGCCATAGAGCATCCGCCCATCGTCCTCGCGGTGGGGATATTCCAGCATTTCGCTCTTGCCCGCTCCGCTGGCGCCTTCATGCATGAAGGTCACCTCGTTGTCATAGGGCGTCACCACCCGCACGGTGGAGCAGTGCGCAGTCACCCAACCCTCCTGTTCGCCCTGGTTCAGCAAAATGCTGTAGGCGGCTTTTTTGGCGCTGGGGCCGGGGTACAGGCAGTAGGAAAAGACCTCGTGCATCCCTGGCTGGCGGTAATGCACCACCACCTGCTTGTTGTTCAAATCCGTATAGCGGAAAGTCGGCGCCACATAGATCACCGATGCCGGTGCAAAATCCTCACCGACCTCCTCATAAGGGGTGATCCCCTGAAGCAGGGCCAGTCCAAAGCCGAAGAAACCGGCATTCGCCGGGGCCACCACCAGGGCGTCCTTGCCCATGCCCTTCTTCCCGGTCACATAACCATAGAGGATCAGCGGGTTCTCAGTCAACCACTTGAAAGTCCGCTGGCGTAGATCAGAGAAAGGAAAATCATATACCTCATCGAAACGCGTGTGGTCCGTGGGGCCGTCATCGCCGATCAACATCGCGTTGGGGTCCCGCCGGCGCATATAGGGTGATGGATAGTTCGCCGCAATCCCATTGCGCACCCGCACCACCGTGGCATCCACCACCTTACCCAAATTGGGAATCTGATAGGCCACTTCAAAGGTCTTGCCGTTCTGACCGCCGCAGGCGAGCTCCAGCAGTTCATCCGAAGTGCCCACAATGGTCACGTCCGGGTTGGCTTTGAGGATGGCAATCAGTTCTTTGGGCGGGTTGTAGCGTTTCCAATCTCGATGTTTCATAATTTCCTTTGTTTTTCCAGCATGGTTATTCTGAATAAGCTCTTTTATCCAAATTCGGTTCTTACCCGAATCAGACTTCCGAAGCAAAGGTGTTGATCTCCGGCGAGTTCACGCTGAGGGGCGGCGTGAGAATCTCCTCGATCCGATCGGTGGTGAAAGACCGCGGCCGCTCGATCGGTTGGCCCAAAGCCCTGGCCCAAACGGCATGGGCTGTCAGTCCCAGCAGCCGGCTGGCTCCAAACAGCACCGTGCAAAACTCGGGTTCGATCCCGTAATGGTGCTGCAGGGTGCCGCTGATGGCGTCCACGTTCGGCCAGGGGTTCTTCACCTTACCCAGCTCTCCCAGCACCTCCGGCATCACCTCATAGACCTGTTTCACCAGTTGGAAGAGCGGGTCATCCGGCATAGTGGCCTCCGCAAAGCGGAACTGGGCTGTGAAGCGGGTGTCCGTCCGACGGAGTACACCGTGCCCATAACCGGGGATCACCATCCCCTGCTCCAATGTTTCCAGGGCGAAATCCCGCAGATCATCATGGCTGGGCAGCCCGCCGTATTTCTGTTGTAAATGTTGCAGCCAGCGCAGGGTTTCCTGATTGGCCAAACCGTGCAGTGGTCCGGCGAGCGCATTCAACCCGGCTGAAGAAGATAAGTAAAGGTCCGAAAGCGTCGAACTGACCAGGTGCGAGGTGTGAGCGCTGGCGTTGCCGCTTTCCTGGTCGGAATGCAGGGTCATAAAGAGCCGGCAAAGGTCCTTATATTCCGGGTCATCCCCTTTGCCGATCATCTGGGCAAAGTTCGCGCTCCAATCCAGGTCCGGGTCGGGGATGGCTTCCGCGCCGTCCCGATATTTCAGGTTGTAAATCGTCGCGGCCAGGGTTGGCAAATTGGCCGTGATCTTCAGCGCATCGGTCAGCATCGGCCGCCAGTATTCCGTGCGGTCAATCCCTTCGTGATAGGCCCGGGCCGCCACCGATTCGGGCTGCATGGCGAGGATCGCCTGCGAAAAGAGCGTCATCGGGTGCGTGTTGGCGGGCATCGCTTTCAGCATGTCAATCACATAACCCGGCAGTCCCTGCTCGTCCCGCCAGAGGTTCTCCACTGCCAGGGCGTCCTCCCGGGTTGGAAATTCGCCGACCAATAGCAGGTGATACAACCCACCCACCAGCGGAAAGTCTGAACCGTCCACCTTCGGCAACTTCTCCAGCAATTCGTCCACCGAATAACCCCGGATCAGCAATCCGAGAGAAGGATCCACGTGGGAGATCTCGGTGACCAGGGCGAACAAGCCCCGCATACCGCCATATACCGAGGCAACCGTTATTTCGCCAATCGGCCTATCGCCGTATTGTCTTAATAACCGCGCCAGACGGTACTGCCAGCCGGGCAGTTGAGCGG
>CAYUSC010000159.1:0-5195 GCA_964447265.1 uncultured Candidatus Brevefilum sp. | reverse complement strand
CATGCAGGGGGGTGTTGGGATAAAAAATCTGCAATAATAACTCGGGGGTCACTTTGGCGTCCAGCCTCACACCGGTTTCGATATATTCACCCAGGCCCTGCATGCGCTGCAGGATAATCAGGGCGCCGTGATGGCGTTCGGAGAGCCGGGTGCAGGCCTGAATGACGCTATCCAGCGTCTCCTTGATCTGCTGCTCCGAGACGGAACGGGAACGCTTTAGGAAGGTGACATTTCCCGCCCGGCCCACACGTTCCAGGGCGCGCCGGATCTCAGGGGCGAAAACGACCGGGATGGCAAATACCATGGCCGGCAGGACGGTGCTGATCAGCCAGGAAAACGCCGGCAGGTCCACCAGCGATGTGAGCAGCCCCAGAAAGATGACAATGAAAAGCGCACCGCGCAGCAAAACCAGTGCTTCCGTATCCCGCAGCAGGATCAGGACCGCGTAGAAGATGGCGGAGACCAGGATGATGTCCAGCAGGTCGGCCCAACCAAAGCGTTGGATCAGGAAGAAAATGTCATTGAAAAAATTTGTCATGCGGTTTTATTTAATGTAAGTTACTTAGTATTTTGGGCGATGGTCTTCACCCAAATTTGCTGCTCTTTTGAAGAGCCCTGCCTGAGGACAGCTTGCTGCCAGGCGGGAAAGGTCAGGTCCTTGGCGGAAGTGGGTGTAAATCCGGCGGCCAAAGGTTCGAGGTCTGTGGCGACCTGATCGGGGAGGATCAGAAGTTCGGACTGGCGTTCGATGGCCGCGGCGGTAAACGCTTTGAGGATGACCTCCGGGGGAAGTTGAACCTCTTTTGAAATGAGTGCGGCTTTCAGGCTTCTGGTGAAATTCCAGTCCTCGCAGATCAGCATTGCGATGATTTGCTCCTGAACCGTGATGACTTGAATGGCGTTGAATGCCAGTTCCTCGTAGAAGACATCCGGTTCTTTGCTGGAATTGGCTTGCCAAAAAGTTTCCAGGGCATCCGGAGGGACGGCGCCTGCGGGTTGAACACTGAATTTCTGATCGATATTAATGTACGAAGTGAGCGGTTCGTCTTCTGATTGAATTGTATCATTAAGCGCCTGATGAACCTGCTGCCAGGTTTGCCTGAAATCGCCTTCTGTATTTATAACAACATTAGCCCTTTGGCGTTTCTCCGCCTGAGGCGGTTGGGCTTCAATCCGCTGGCGAGCCAATTCTTCGGGCATGTTTCTGGCGTGCAAGAGCCGTTCCATTTGCTGAGCGGGCGAGGCCTGGCTGACCCAAATGGATTGGCACATCCCTGCCAGGGGCGTTTCAAGCAGCTTGATCGCTTCGATCACAACGATCGGCAGTACCGCCCGCTTGATCCGCTCTTCGATATCTGCGGTGACGGCCGGATGAACCAGATCTTCCAGTACAGCGAGGCGTTCAGGGTTTTCGAAGACAATTTGCCCCAGCTTGGGGCGCGAGATTTCTTTTTGAGCGGTGAGGATTTCAGGACCAAAGGCGTCAATGACGGGTTGGTAGGCTTTTCCCCCGGGGTAAAGCGTTCGGTGGGCGATCAGGTCGGCATCCAGTCCCAGAGCGCCATGATTGACCAGCATGCGGCGGACGACGCTTTTACCGGTGGCGATATTCCCTGTCAGACCAATCAACAACCTGTTCATCCATTCTCTTTCTGCCAACGATGGAAGTATACCGCATTTGAGCATTTGCCAAACAGGGGGGTGCTATAATTTGGGTATGTTCCTCTCAGTGATCAAAAAGACCGCACGCGAAAAGTGCCTGCTGGATAAAGACCGACCGGTTTTGGTGGGCGTTTCCGGCGGCGCGGACAGCCTGGCTTTGATGGATGGGCTGCACCGGCTGGGTTATCCCATGGCCGTGGCCCATCTGGACCATGCCCTGCGGCTGGAATCAGCGGCGGATGCGGATTTTGTCCGGCGGAAAGCGGCTGAACTGGGGGTGCCGTTTGTTATGGCTCGGGTGGATGTCCGGGAGGTGGCGGAAAAGGAGAAGCTCTCGATTGAAGAGGCCGCCCGCAATGTCCGTTACCGTTTCCTGTTTGAGCAGGCTCGTTTATCTAATGCCCAGGCGGTAGCTGTGGCGCATCATGCCGATGATCAGGTTGAAACGGTGTTGATGCACTTCATTCGCGGGGCGGCGCTTTCCGGTCTTTCCGGGATGCCCTTCCGGCGGTTGCTCCCGGTCTGGGATGCCCAGATTCCCGTGGTGCGGCCGCTGCTGGAACTCTGGCGAGAGGATATTGAGGCTTATATCCGTGAGATTGGCTGGGAACCTCGCGAAGATTTGAGCAATGCGGACACGACCTATTTCCGCAATCACCTCCGGCATGAACTGATCCCCGAATTGACGGCAACCAATCCCCGATTTAAGGAAGTTATCCTGCGGATGGCTGATGTATTGGGAGCAGAAGACAATCTGTTAACGAACCTGGCAGAGGATGCCTGGAATTCCTGCTACATCGAAGATTCCCCGGAACGCGTTGTCCTGAATTTGCGGATGTTCATCAAACTGGAAACAGCATTGCAGCGCCGGGTGCTGCGCCGGGCGGTGGCGCTCCTCAGGCCGGACCTGCGGGATATCGGTTTTGAGGTGATCGAACGCGGGCTGGATTTCATTGCGGATCCATCGGCCAGCCGGCAGATCGATCTGGCAGCCCAGTTGAATCTGGTGGTATTGGGAGATCAATTGTTAGTGAAGCCCTGGTCCGCCGCATTGCCTGATGACGACTGGTCCTTGCTGCCCGAACCGGATTTCCAGGCTCAATTGATGCCGGGTGATTCGGTCGCGCTGGCCAACGGCTGGACCCTGACTCTTACGAACCGTGAATATGATCCTGAGGTGGATTTCAGTGACATGAAAAACCTGACGGCGGATGAAGCCTGGCTGGATGCGGCGGATATGGTCTTGCCGTTGATTGTGCGCGGGATCCGCCCGGGAGAACAGTGGCAGCCGCTGGGCATGACGGGGCATTCACAAAAAATGAGCGATTTTTTTGTGAATGAGAAGGTGCCCCAGCACCTGCGCAGCCGGTGGCCGGTGATTTGCACGCAGTGGGGCGTAGCCTGGGTGGCCGGGTTGCGGCCGGCAGAACCCTATAAGGTGAGGCCGGACACCCAGCGGATCATCTGCCTGCGATTGGTCCGCGATATTACGGATTAAGTAAAAAAGTACCCCGGTGCATTCATGCCACCGGGGTTTTGTTTTTCAAAGGGTAGAAGTCTCAATCTGAATCTTCGTCAGGGTCAGGTAACGTGAAGCCCTGCTGTTTAGCCAACTGGCGCAGCTTGCGGCGAACCTCGCGGAACTGGATTTTGGAGACGCCCAGTTTCTGACGGATCTTATCCGGCTCGACGCCGTCCAGCAGGTCCATCAGAGCTGAGGTCCAGCGGAGCATGTCAAAGGAAATCCGGTTTTCAAAAGCGCCTGCTTCGGTGATGTCTTCGAGGATATATTCCAACCGGCGGGAGGTCCAGGGGAAGAGACGTTCTTCCGGCTGGTATTGGTCGGTATATTCTTCAAAGGCCTCGAGCCAATCCTTAGACAGGTTCAGCTTGCGTTCCTTATAGCGGTAACGGGGGTTGGTATAGCGGATGAACACGAACGCGTTATCCGGGTCATCCACAGAAAGATGATTCAGGGCGATGGCCTGGCATTCACCTTTCTTAACGGCGGTTTCCAACAGAAGCTTCAATAGGGCATAGGGACGGGCATCAGGCTCATCCGCTTCCCGGAAAGATCGGGCGGTTTCCAACGCCTGGGCTACTTCCTCGCGGGTCATCACAATGGGTAAGGGGCTGGAGACGGAATGCTGGACGAGTTTATCGGCTGGATCCACAATCACGACGCCGCTGTGCTGCAGCCAGCGGAAAAAACTCTTGATGGAGGTAATCCGCCGGGCAAGGCTCTTTGGGCTGCAGGGGATACCGCGTTCATTTTCCAGCCAGTTGGTGAATTCCTGCAAATCCTTGAGGGAAATATCGCCCAGGGATTTATCGGGCGGCAGGAAGGAATCCAGCAGGTTGAGATCGGCGATAAAGGCTTTGACGGTGTAGTGCGAGCGACCCTGGTCGTTTAGAAAAAACTTCCAGGCCTGGATGGCAGGCTGGAGCATGGATTTCTCGGTTAGATGGGCGGGTGTGCCCGTGGGTTCTGCTGGCTGTTGGGACATGGGTCCTCCCGGTTTAATAAGTTCGTGTAGTCGAAATTGTGCTTCTAGTTTAAATCAAACCCCATGCAAAGTCAAACCTTTTCTCCATAT
Source organism: uncultured Candidatus Brevefilum sp. (assembly GCA_964447265.1). Classification (GTDB taxonomy): domain Bacteria; phylum Chloroflexota; class Anaerolineae; order Anaerolineales; family Anaerolineaceae; genus Brevifilum. Next base: position 936 of record CAYUSC010000159.1, on the reverse strand, counting down.
TTTTCCCGGTTGTTAACTCAACGGCCTTAATGGAAAAATCCCCACTCAAGAGGGAGTGGGGATCAATTTGTTGCCGAAAAATGGGAAATTATCTCAAGCTGAGCGCTTCAATCAGCAGGGATTCGATTGCGTTGTAATCGGGAACCAGCACCTGCGCGCCCGCCGTGGTGATCCAGTCATAGGCGTAGTTATAGTCCACAACGTAATTGCGGATATCGCCGTTTTCGTTGATCTTGCTGGCAAAAGGCAATAAGGAGACAACCTCGCTCAGGCCGATATCGGTCTGGACATAATTGACATACGAGTTATAGAGTTCCGGCGCACGCACCAGGGCATCCAGGCTGACCATGCGGTTGAAGATCGCTTCGCCGACTTCCTGAGCGCGGCGGGCACGGTCGATATCGCTGGTGGTGTAGCGTGAGCGGGCATACCAGAGAGCCACTTCGCCGTTCATATGGACCAGCCCCGGCCCTACGCTGCAGTACCCACTGGCGTTGATCCAGGTGGCGCAGGTATCCGAAAGGTTATAAGCAGTGTAGACATCAATCCCGCCCAGGTCATTGATCACCGTCTTGAATCCGTTGAAATCAACCATCACATAATAATCCGGGCGAATCCCGAAATTGGTCTCGAAGGTATCGGCCAGCAGGTCAAAACCGCCGTATTGGAACGCCGTGTTGATCCGGTTGCTGCCCCAGCCGGGGATGCTCACGAAAAGATCCCGGGGGAAGGAGATAATGCTGACATATTCGTCTGCCGGATTCAGCGAGACCCACATGATCACGTCTGTGCGGAAACCGCCATCATCCGGGCGAACATCCGATCCTAAAAGCAGGATGTTGATCTGCCCTTCGGGCTTTTCCAGCACATCTTCCGTGGGCGTGGGGGTGGGGCCATCCACAACGACCACGTCAACTTCACTCGCTTGGGCAGTCT
>CAYUSC010000158.1:0-5275 GCA_964447265.1 uncultured Candidatus Brevefilum sp. | reverse complement strand
CTGTGGCGTTGGAGAACGGTTCCCAGTTTGCTATCCGTGAGGGTGGCCTGACTGTGGGCGCCGGTGTGATCTCCAAGATCATTGAATAATACTTTAGGAAGAAAACATGGCTAAACAAAAGATTCGTATTCGTCTGAAGGCTTATGATCACCGAGTGATCGACCAATCCGCCAAGCGGATTGTGGAAACGGCTGAACGCAGCGGCGCTCAGGTTGTGGGTCCGGTCCCGTTACCGACCAAAATCGAACGCTTCACAGTGACTCGTTCACCGTTCATCGACAAGGACTCGCAGGAGCATTTCGAGATGCGCACACACAATCGTCTGATTGATGTGATGGATCCCGATTCAAAGACCATTGATATGCTCATGCGTCTGAATCTGCCTGCAGGCGTTGATATCGAAATCAAGATTTAGCATCTGACCTGGTTGCTGGCAGATGGTGGGTTGCTCCCGGGAGACAATCATCACTCGTGGATGACCTCCATCTGCCAGGAATCAATCAAAATTGAGTCTTGGCAAACTTGCCATGTGATGGTAGAATCATCAGGTTTCGGCTTAAAAGCCGGACTTTTAAAGGTGGCATAAGAGCTTGTCTGTGCGTAGGCCCAAAAAGAGGCCGCGGCAGGGAAGTTGACTGTGCTACGTTCGGAGATGATGCAGCCGTGCCCAGGCTGACAGTCTTGACGAAATCGAATGTTACAGGAGAATATACATTATGTTAAAAGGGCTTATTGGACGAAAAGTTGGTATGACCCAGATTTTCGATGATGAGGGAATTGCGTTCCCTGTTACGCTGATCGAAGCTGGGCCTTGCTATGTCACCCAGGTGAAGACGGTTGAGAGTGATGGTTACTCCGCTGTTCAGCTCGGGTTCGATGAGGTTAAACCCAAACGCTTGACCGGGGGTCAGAAGGGGCACCTCGAACGCAATGATTTGCCACCATTAAAAGTTTTACGTGAATTCAGAGTAAGTAAACCGGACGTTTCCGAAGGCGATACGCTCAAAGCCGATGTCTTCGAAGCGGGTGAACGGGTTGATGTTATTGGGACCAGCAAAGGTCGTGGCTTCGCCGGTGTTGTGAAGCGCTACCACTTCAATGGCGGCCCCAAGACCCACGGTCAATCTGACCGCCAGCGTCGGCCTGGTTCCCTGGCTGCAGGCACGACCCCTGGTCGTGTGTTCAAAGGGAAACGCGGCCCCGGACGGATGGGGAACGATCGTGTGACATCCGCGAATATGCGTGTTGTTTTAGTTGACCCGGAACGCAATCTTATTGCAGTTGATGGTTCCGTGCCCGGCCCCAAAGGCGGCATGGTTCTGATCAAAGGTGCCCGGAAACAATAGACGCCCGGTTGGGCGATAGCCACTAATGGGAGTTGAGTAATCATGGAAGTTGATGTCTTCAACATGAAGGGTAAGAAAGTCAGCAAGGCGGAATTGCCTGCCGCGATTTTCGAAGCCCCCGTAAAAGTTGATCTAATGCATCAGGCTTATGTCAGGCAGATGGCCAACAGTCGCCTGGGCACCCACTCGACCAAGGGTCGCAGTGAGGTATCCGGCGGCGGTCGTAAACCCTGGCGCCAAAAGGGAACCGGTCGTGCCCGGCAAGGCTCCACCCGAGCCGCGCAATGGGTAGGTGGTGGTAAGATCTTCACCCCCAAGCCGCGTTCTTATGACAAGGCAATGCCTAAAAAGATGCGCAGGGCGGCCCTTCGGTCTGCCTTATCGGTAAAAGCTTCTGAAGGCGCGATCGTTCTGGTCGATGAATTCAAGTTGGAAGAAGCCAAAACTCGGAACATGGCAGAATCACTGCAGTCTCTGGCCGGGGAAGGCAACGTTTTGGTGCTGATCCCGGAAAATGGTCCGGAATATGCTGATGTGAAACGGGCTTGCGCCAATCTCGGCGATGCAAAGACCCTGATCGCCAGCTATCTCAACGTTCGTGACCTGTTGGGTTACAAACACGTTGTTATGCCGGTCGCTGCTTTGGATGTCATTGCGAGTTATCTCGGATAGGTAGGAATGAAATCATGAAGAAAACTGTATTTGACATCATCCGCCGCCCGATCATCACTGAGAAATCGAATTATATGTCTTCGATGCTGAATCAGTATGTTTTTGAGGTGGATATGAAGGCCTCACGAACAGAGATTAAAGAAGCGATCGAAACGATTTTTGATGTGAAAGTAGAGACCGTCAACGTTATGAACGTGCCCGCCAAGCAATCACGAAGCCTGCAGAGCCGCCGGATGAAAACACGCTCCAGCGCTTACAAAAAGGCAGTCGTGACCCTGACCGAAGGCGAGCGCATCCCGATATTTGAAGGGGTGGAGTAATGGCCGTAAAAGTATATAAACCAAAGACACCCGGTACTCGCCATAAAACGAGTTATACGTTTGAAGAGATCACGAAAACGACACCTGAAAAGTCGCTGATCGTTCCCCTGAAGAAGAACTCTGGCCGCAATATGTACGGCCGGGTCACCGTTCGCCATCGCGGCGGCGGTCACAAGCGGTATATCCGCCTTGTGGATTTCAAACGCGATAAAGTTGATGTTCCCGCCACCGTTGCGGCGATCGAATATGACCCCAACCGAACTGCCCGCCTGGCGCTGCTGCACTATGCGGACGGCGTGAAAGCCTACATTGTGGCTCCGGTCGGCTTGATGGTTGGCGATAGTGTGCTTTCCAGCGATGACGCTGAAATCCGCGCTGGCAACAGCCTCCCGATGGCAAATATCCCCGTCGGCACCACGATCCACAATGTGGAACTGCACCCCGGTAACGGCGGCCAGATGGTTCGCTCCGCTGGCGCTTCCGCCCAGTTGCTGGCCAAAGAGGGCAAATACGCCCACGTGCGCCTGCCCTCGGGTGAAGTTCGCCTGGTTCTGCAGGAGTGCCGTGCTTCCATCGGCCAGGTTGGCAATGTGGAACACTCCAACATCAAGTTGGGTAAAGCCGGTCGTAAACGCCATATGGGCTGGCGGCCTGAGCTGCGTGGTTCCGCAATGACCCCCCGAGACCATCCGCATGGTGGTGGTGAAGGCCGGTCACCGATTGGTATGGCTGGTCCCAAGAGCCCCTGGGGTAAACCCACCCTGGGCAAGAAGACCCGGCATAACAAACGTACTGATAAATACATCGTTCGCCATCGCTCACAAGCGAAGCGTCGTCGTAAGTAATCGGATAATGTAGCGAGAAAGAGGACGAAATCATGTCGCGATCGCTGAAAAAGGGTCCGTATATCGACCCGAAATTAATGAAAAAGATTGAAAACATGAATGACAAGGGTGAGAAGAAAGTGATCCGCACCTGGAGTCGGGCAAGTGTGATCTTCCCCCAGATGGTTGGACACACCATTGCCGTTCATGATGGACGCCGCCATGTGCCGATTTATATTACTGAGAATATGGTAGGCCATCGGCTGGGTGAATTTGCACCCACTCGGTTCTTCCGCGGCCACGTTGTCTCCGGCCGAGATTAATAGGATCGGGAGAGAAAGGTTATTACAATGGCTACTGATATTCGAGCGAAATTAAGCAATCTTGATACGTCTGCCCAAAAGGCACGTCTTGTGGTTGATCTTGTTCGCGGTAAGCCTGCCCTGGAAGCGGTGACTATTTTACAGTTCACCCCGAACAAGGCGGCTCTGCCCGTTCAGAAATTGATTAAATCGGCAATTGCCAACGCGGAAGAAAACTTTGGCGTTGCTCGTGAAGATCTGTATGTTCACCAGATCTTCGCGGATGAGGCCCCGACCCGTAAATGGCGCCGCTTTGGTGCCCGCGGCCGGTTCAAACCGCAGTTGCGGCGTAAGTCCCATGTTACCGTTGTCCTGCGAGAGACGGTTTAACAGGGCGTCTGTAGAAAGATTATTGAAAGGAACCAGGAGCAAATATGGGTCGTAAAATACATCCGATTGGATTTCGACTGAAAATCAATAAACCTTGGTTAGGACGCTGGTACGCCGAAGGTATGGATTACCAGGACCAATTGCATGAGGATCTGGCTGTTCGTCAACTGATCCGCAAGTCCAATGACCGGGCTGGCATTTCACAGATTGAAATTGAACGGTTCCCCGGGAAGATCAAGGTTTATGTGCATACAGCTAAACCCGGGATCCTGATTGGTCGAAGCGGCGAGAACGTGAAAGTTCTGCGCAACAGCCTGGAAGCTTTGACCGGCGAAAAAATTGATCTCGAGGTCAAAGAGATCAAATCCCCCGACCTGGATGCTTACCTGGTCGCGGAAAATATTGCAGGCCAATTGAGCCGCCGGATCAGCTATCGCCGGGCAATGCAGCGTGCCATTCAACAAGGCATGCGCCAGGGCGCCGAAGGCGTCAAGGTGATGGTTTCTGGCCGGTTGGGCGGCGCTGAAATGTCCCGCAGCGTTTGGCTGCGTGAGGGACGGGTGCCGTTGCAGACCTTACGTGCTGATATTGATTATGCTCAAACTGAAGCATTGACCACCTACGGTCAGATCGGCATCAAGGTTTGGATTTATAAAGGTGAAATCATGCCCCAGGTGGAAGAAGAATCAACCGCCACTGAAGGCGTTTACGTCAGCGAGTAACAACGACGCCGGCAAGGCGACCGGCCGTTAGTGAGGTAGTCATTATGTTAATGCCAAAACGAGTAAAGTATCGCAAGCAAATGCGTGGTCGCATGCGGGGTAAAGCCTATCGTGGCTCCGATGTGTCCTTTGGCGAATATGGCTTGCAATCTTTGGAACCGGGATGGGTCAGCGCTCGACAGATTGAAGCCGCCCGGCGTGCCATCGTGCACGAGATGAAAAGGCGTGGTAAGCTGTGGATCCGGATTTTCCCGGACAAACCCTACACCAAGCGCGCTGCCGAAACCCGTATGGGTAAAGGTAAAGGTGCTGTGGACCATTGGGTGGCTGTGATTCGCCCTGGTCGGATTTTGTTCGAAATCGGTGGAACCGATAGCCAAACAGCGACAGCGGCTTTGAAAAGAGCCCGTTATAAGTTGGGTTTTAAAACTAAGATCGTTTCAAAAGAATCAATAGGAGAAGGTTCATGAACGCCAAAGAAGTAAGAGAACTTTCTACAGAAGAAATTAGAGCCAAACTCATAAACACCCGCCAGGAACTAATGAACCTGCGCTTTCAGATGGTAACTGGTCAATTATCCGATACCAGCCGTTTCAAAAGCGCTCGCCGGGATATCGCTCGTCTTGAGACCGTTCTCAACGAACGCGTGCGTAATGAGAAGGAAGGTAAATAATGAATAAGAGACGTCGTTTAACCGGT
>CAYUSC010000157.1:0-5312 GCA_964447265.1 uncultured Candidatus Brevefilum sp. | reverse complement strand
CAGTTCAGCGCAAAGTTTGACATTGGTCGGGTTTACACAAACGGAGGCAAAGTGGTATTTTTTGGCTTCGAAGCACAGTTGGGCAACCTTGTCCGCGGTGGCATCCGGCTTGAGCAATGTATGATCAATCATGCCCGCCAGGGATTTATCCTCGGGGATCACACCAACAGTGGAGGTCAGGCGCTCTGCACCGGCGCTGATCACACGTCCTGCACCGTCAAAACAGGTTTTGACACGCACGCCGTCTGATTCTTCCAGCACGCAGCTTGGGCCAGTACCGTATTTCTTACTTTCCTCTTCATCGATCATCGCCAAAAGGACTTCTCTGGTGATGACCTCAACCAATTTCTCGACAGTATCTTTATCTAGGGTCATGATGCCTTTCCATCTTTACATATTATTTTCAATTGCCATAATCTTATCTACCCGGGGAGCGTGACGGCCACCGCCGAATTCAGTCTTCAACCAGGTATCGACAATTAATTTTGCCAGATTAACGCCAATGAGACCCGCGCCAAGCGTCAATACGTTTGCATTATTGTGCTCACGGCTGTTCACTGCCGTGGCGTAATCATAACAAAGGGCTGCTCGGATTCCACGGACCTTATTGGCTGCCATGCAGGAGCCAATCCCGGCGCCATCAATGATGATGCCGCGCCAGGCTTTCCCGTTGGCAACAAGTTTCGCAACAGCCAGAGCAATATCGGGATAATCCACTGCGTCTTTCGTGTTGGTACCGCAATCAATGACGGTGAAGCCTTTTTCCGTGAGAAGCTTCTTGAGGATCTCTTTCAGGTCAACGCCACCATGGTCCGTTCCGATAGCGACGGTTTTTTGCGAAGATGGTGAAGACGGGGTTGCGGGAGAATTGATTGGGTATTCCATAGTTTTTTGGACAACTCGCTGGACGATTTCGTGAATTTCGGTATCAGAAATACTATTTTTCATCCAATTTGCTCCGGTTTTTACGATCGAGGGTTCCGAAAAGGGGGATAATTTGGCTAACTTATCCACATATTATTATAACATTATTTCTTTTAAAACAAGTATACACCAAGAATCAAAGAACGTATTGATTATATCTTGATTGTCTGAGGAAAAAAAGACAAACATCCATTTGATTTGAGATGTTTGTCATTGATGTAAAAATTTATCTAACAGTTTGTAAAAAAAGACCGAAATTTACTTCAAGTACCCAATAATCACCGGTTTATGCCATGGGGGGTGGATTGACCGGGGGATTCTGCACGGCGGGGACCATCGGCTGAATGGGGGTGCCTGCTTCGGGGTTGAGCAGGAGGCTCAGTTGGGCCAAAGCGTGGTTGTCAAAGGTTCGGTGACCGCACATATCGCAAACCCAGGCCGGAAAATTCGGGACGGTGATCAACTCATTGCCCAGCCAGGTCATCAGGGTTGCGGTTTGCAGCTTCTTGATCCCGCCCTGGCAATTCATGCATGGTTTGGTGTTGAGATCGGTCATGTCTTTCTTTCTAGTGGGCTGCCTGGACGGTGGTGGCACCGGTGAGCAGGGAGACCGCATCCAGCGGCCAATAGATCAGCAGCGCTTTTCCCACCACAGCATCTTCGGAGATGAATCCCCAAAGGTGAGAATCACTGGAGTTATTGCGGTTATCACCGAGGACAAAGAATTGGCCTTCGGGCACCTCCCAGGTGCCGCTGTAATTCGGTTTATCTGCGATATAGGTCTCATAAAGCGCCTGGCCATTGACGTAGACAACGCCATCCTCGATATGGACAGTGTCACCCGGCCGGCCGATCAGGCGTTTGATGTAATCCAGGTCGTCAGCGCCCGGTGCATGAAAAATGATGATATCGCCGATCTTGGGTGTGCCAATTTTGTAGGCCACCCGGTTGACCAGCAAAAACTCGCCCTGAGTCAGGGTGGGTTCCATGCTGACATTCTCGACCCGCACTCGGGCGGATACGGCATTGATTCCCAGGAACAGGATCAAGGCCAGCAGGATGGTTTCAACGGTATCGATGATGAAACCCATGCAGGAGGACCGTTTCGATCCCTTTTCAGGTTCCACATCGTTATTATCGGGGAGTTGTTCTGAATATTGATTTTCCAACATAGATCTCTTATTTGTGATCGCTCATCTTACATCATGAGCTGGTTAATTCGATTATATCCCATCTTTCTATCAGTTTGTTTTAATCATTTCGACGCTTGAGGACCAACCGGATGGGCGTCCCGACAAAGGGATATTCCTTCCGGATCTGATTTTCAAGATAACGGAGATAGGTAAAATGGGCCAGTTGCGGATCATTGACATAGAGCATGAAGGTCGGGGGATCGCTGCGCACCTGAGTGCCGTAATAGATCCTCAGCGATCGACCGGTCTTGGATGGCGCGGCATGCATATCCTGGGCTTTTTGGAGGATCTTATTGATCTGGGATGTTGAAAGCCGGACCAAGCGTTCTTCCTGCACCTGCAGCGCCAGGGGGAGCACCTGATCCACGCGTTTACTGGTCAGGGCGCTGATGAACACCATTGGGACATAGTCCATGAAGTTCAATTCCTCGCGGATATGGGCGGTATAGTCATTGATGGTGTAGGTGTCTTTTTCAACCAGATCCCATTTATTGACCACCACGATGGCGCTCTTCCAGGCATCCTTGATATAGCCGGCGATATGGGTATCCTGGGCGGTGATGCTAGTTGAGGCGTCAATCACCAGAATGGCGACATCGGCCCGTTCGATGGCTTTCATGCTGCGCACGACGGAATATTTCTCCACACCGGGTTCGACCTTGCCGCGCCGGCGGATCCCGGCGGTGTCAATCAGGGTGATGGACAGGCCTTCATAGTCGAATTTGGTATCCACCGCATCCCGGGTCGTGCCGGGGATTTCGCTGACGATGGCCCGTTCCTCACCGACAATTTTGTTCAGCAGGCTGGATTTGCCCGCGTTAGGTTTACCCACGATGGCAATTTTGACCGAGTCGTCCTCGTCTTCGTCATCAACGCTCTCGGGGAAATTGGCGACAATCGCATCCAGCAGGTCACCGGAGCCTGTGCCGTGAAGGGCGGAGATGGCATAGGGTTCGCCCATGCCCAATTCGTAAAATTCAGCGATGATCTGGCGGATCTTGGCGCTCTCACACTTATTGACCACCAACAGGATTGGCGGCAGCAGTTTGCCATCCACATCGCGCTGCTTTCGGCGCAGGATGTCGGCGATTTCGTGGTCCGCGGGCGTGACGCCAACCTGACCATCGACGAGGAACAGGATCAGGTCTGATTCCTGGATTGCCAATTCGGCCTGGTCTTTGATCTGGGCGATAAAATCCTTGGAGCCAATCGAAAGGGGTGTTTGATTGCGGTTCTTGGTGGGATCAATCCCACCGGTGTCCATCACATAGAAGTAATGGCCGGTCCACTCGGCTTCGGAAAGGAGCCGGTCACGAGTGGTGCCGGGAATATCATCAACAATCGCCAGCCGTTCGCCGGTCAGGCGGTTGAAGAGGGTGCTTTTGCCAACATTTGGACGGCCCACAAGGGCCACAACGGGTTTTGCCATAGGCTGAGATTATACCTTATTACCCTTAGGGAATCATCCATCAATATTAATTGGTCTTAAATTGTTATTTTGAAAAAACTCCCTGACAGGGGTTGCCAGGGAGAGAAAAATCTAAATTTCGTCCCTGGATTAATTTGCAGAGATGGTCACTTCCAGGGTGTTGGGCGATATGGCATCCACACTGATCTCGAAACCCTCCAACTGAACCTCGGGGACAAGTTGATAGGTTCCGATTCCCCGGTCGGTCAGATCAATGATGATGACAAGCTTTGCCGGATCCAAACTTTCAAGGAGATAGAGCGGCCCGGAAAGATAGACGTCCACCGCCTCCGGGGAGATTGTGGCCTGCAACCCTGGGGTCAAACCCTGAATCTGAACGGGGATATTGGTAAAGCTGATACTGCTCTCAATCGGTGAGATCCCGATCTGCACGGTGATATTCTGGCTGCCAACCACGATCACGCCATCCGGAAGGTTTAATTCAGCCTGGATTTCCAGGTCCGCATTAGCCCCATCAAGGCTGATGGGAATGGTCTCCACATAACCGGAGATGCTGTCCAAGAGGTCAGAGTCGGACGAGAAGATCATCACGGTTGCCGGCAGGGCAAAGATGTCGGTGAGTTTATATCCGCTGGCGATCTGTCCGCTGGTGACGATCTTGACCACCACGGATTTATAACCGCCGCGCTGGCTCACCGGGATATCCACCTGGACGGTGCTGGGGCTGATGGAAACGGAGCTGATCTCATTGTTTTCAACATCGAAAGCTTTCACCGTAACCACGCGGCTGATATCTTCAGAGACATTCTCAATATCAATCTCGGCCGCAACGGTTTCCACGGCTTCAACCAGGGATTCCGGACCGGTTACAATGACATTTTCCGTGCTCAGTTCTGCCGTCTGTAATTCATAGCCAATCGCCGGATTTCCGAGAGTTTTGATCTCAACCGGGAAGGATTGTGATATCACCGATTCCAGTTTGACAAAGATAGAGGAGGGGTTGATGCGGACGACTTCGGCCGGGGAAAGCTCAACGCTGACCTGCGGGGTGAGAGTATGGACGCCTGCCTCCAGACCGGAAAGATCCAGGGTGACATTGATCAGGTTGCTTTCGCTTTCCAGTTCATTCAGGATTGTTGAAGGCGCCCGGAGGGTCAGATTGACCTGTTCATCAATGTCATTGACGATCATCAGGCTGGAATCCAGACCCACGATCTCCATATTGATGGCTTGCGGATAAACCCGCGTTTCTGTGGGGTCCGCCTGACTGACGGCAAAGACCCAGACGGCAATGGCAAGGACAAGCGCTGTTGCCAGAGTGGGTAAATTCTTAAAAATCCTCTGGAAGGCTTTCACTGCTCGCCTCCCTCACGCGGTCCGGACCCTTTGTTGTTGAAGAAACCCAGGAAGCGGCTCAGCATTCCGTCCTCTCCCGCAAATTCGGTGGGCTGGAAGAAGGCGAAGAGGGCATTCTTTAGCCGTTCCATGTTCAAACGACGGATCATCCGGCCGCTGTGGGCAATGGAGATGCTGCCGGTTTCCTCTGAGACGACCACCGCGATGGCGTCACTGACTTCGGAAATACCCAGGGAGGCCCTGTGCCGCAAGCCCATCGTCCGGTCGGGGGTCTTATTGAGAACGCCGCTGGCTGAGAGGGGCATCACGCAGGAGGCTGCCACGATCTGGTCATCGACGATAATCACTGCGCCATCATGCAGGGGGGTGTTGGGATAAAAAATCTGCAATAATAACTCGGGGGTCACTTT
>CAYUSC010000156.1:4524-5336 GCA_964447265.1 uncultured Candidatus Brevefilum sp. | reverse complement strand
ATGAGGATGGACGTATTTTACAAAAAGGTCTAGCCGAGAACAAAGTCGATTATTCTTTATTAGCACAATCGAAGGATTACCCGACCGGATCGGCGGTGATCATTGTTGATCAGCATGGTAACAATGAGATTATCGTACTTCGTGGTGCAAATAATTCTGTGGATCTAGATTGTGTCCGGAAATTTGAGAACGCATCTATTAATGCCAAGTACCTTTTAATGCAATACGAGATCCCCATTCATACGGTTGAAAACTTAATCAATCTAGCCTCACTCAATCATTTGCCAGTTGTAATCAACCCTTCACCTTACTATCCGATTGTTGACGAACTATTACAAAAGATCGATTACCTTGTCTTGAATGAAACCGAGGCAAGTTCCATGCTCAGAGAAAAAATAGATTCGGTTGAGCAAGCCTGCAAGGCGGTATCCAAAATTGTCTTGGAAGCCAGGGTGCGGTGTTCTGCGAAAAATCCGGACTGGTATCTCATATTCCGACTTTCAAGGTAGAACCTATTGACACGACAGGTTCAGGTGATGCTTTTTTGGCAGGATTTCTTCATGGTTTACTTGCGGAGAAGCCTATCCGTGAAGCAGTTCTGTTTGCAAACGCCGTTGGCGCTCTGACAGTCACCAAACTTGGTGCGCAGTCTTCTCTCCCCTACTTGAATGAGGTGATTGAGTTTCTTGGGCGTAATGCCAATGTGCAACATTGAAAGGAGGTGGTAACTCAATAAATGTACTGTCGACTTACATTTGAAAATATGTAAGTATCAATCTATCAGTAAGGATCCAATTCTAAGATGGAGGAGA
>CAYUSC010000156.1:2280-4514 GCA_964447265.1 uncultured Candidatus Brevefilum sp. | reverse complement strand
CAGCTGTTCTGCTTGATTACTATCACTGCACTTTTACTCACAGGTTGTACACAGGCAACCCCCACACCGGCTATAGAAGAACCCATAGCGGCTGAACCAATAAAGATCGGTTTCATCCTTGCACATGGCATTGTCTCGCGTTGGCAGTATGACCGCGATGGCTTTGCTGATGAGGCTAAAGCGCTTGGCGTTGAGGCAATAATTGTCTCATCAGAAGGGAATGCGCAAAACCAAGCATCCCAGGTAGACAATATGATCACCCAAGGCGTAGACGCATTAGTCATCGCTCCCGTTGATGTTGCGACTGCTAGCACCCTCTTCCAGAAGGTTGTCGATGCTGGGATCCCTGTAGTTGATTACAACTTCGTTGTACCTGATTTTGCCCCGTCGTACATTATCTTTCGCGACGCAATTGAATTTGGAGAAGTTACTGCAAAAGCTGCGCTTGAGAAATATCCGGAAGGTAACTATATCATCCTCAGTGGAGATGCTGCTTACTCTGTTGCGCTCGATACAACCAAAGGTTACATGAATGTGTTGCAACCTCAAATTGATGCTGGCAAGATAACCATCGTTTCACAAAAGTACAATCCCGGTTGGGCACCTCAATCTGCTCAGACGCAGGTGGAAGAAGCCTTGGTCAAAACGAATAATGACGTCAAAGCGATCCTTTCCAACAATGATGGAATGGCAATCGGAGCACAGCAGGTCCTAGATCAGTTAGGGATTAAGGATGTTTTTGTTGCTGGTGTTGACGCCGATCTCCCCAACATTCAGGCAATTGCCCAAGGCAAACAAACACTAACAATCTGGACTGACTTCTATGCGATGGGCCAATATGCTGCTCGCGCTGCAGTAGCGGCAGCTAAGGGTACCACTCCGGACGTACCACGTCTTGTAAAGATGGATAACGGTACCGCAAAAGAGGTTCCCACAGTAGTCATGGAAGCTATCACTGTCACACAGAACAACTTATGTCAGTGGCTAAAGGATCATAAGTGGGTCTCAATCGAGGATGCCTATAAGTACGTGGAAGGTCCAAGTGGCTGTAACTGACAGACAGTTAGAATATTCAATATAATATATTTGCGGAATGCGCTGAGTCTGAATGCCTCAGGCTCAGCGCAAATAAAGGATCTAGTTTCAAGTAACTATGAAGTCTATCAATACCAAAATCCTTGATAGTTAATGTAAAGGACCTGTCAGTATGAATTCGAGCTTAGATATTAACAAGGTTGGGACAAACCTGATTGAGCTCCGCGATATCTCCAAACACTTCCCTGGTGTCATGGCACTAAAAAAAGTCTCCATGACCATTAGAGGAGGAGAGATAGTTGCCATTGTCGGAGAAAACGGCGCAGGAAAATCAACCTTAATGAAGGTTATGGCTGGTATTTACCCTTCGAAATCATTTTCGGGTCAGATCTTTATTAATAATAAGGAACATAAATTTTCTTCTGTCCAAGATGCAGAAAATGCAGGTATCGTACTTATTCCACAAGAACTCAATATTGTTCCTGAAATGAGTATTGCAGAAAACATCTTTCTCAATAAGGAAGATTTTTTTATTAAGAAACATGAAATGGTTGAAAAAGCTAGGGACGCACTGAGCCACTTTGAACTTAATGTTGACCCTGCACAACCAATTAAAAACTTGGGCGTTGGTCAGAGGCAAATCTGTTTGCTAGCACGTGCTTTAGTTCATGATGCTCGTTTTGTTATCTTTGATGAGCCTACTGCAGCTATTGGTGGAAAAGAGGTTGAGGATCTATTTAAGGTCATCCGTGACATGAAGAGTTCAGGGGTAGGTTGTGTTTTTGTGTCCCATCGAATCGACGAAGTACTTAAGCTTACTGACCGGGTTGTTGTAATGCGTAATGGCGAATATATAACCGAACGCCCTACTCAGGGTACAACCATTGCCCAAATCGTCAATTCTATGGTCGGTCGTAACCTCAGCGAAATGTATTTCCGAAATCCGCAGAAGATCTCTGAACCAGTCCTCGAAGTACAAGGCTTCAATGTAGACTCACCTTTTGCACCCTATCGTCCTATCGTCCATGATTTCAATTTGACCGTGCATAAAGGAGAAATCGTTTCGATTTTTGGATTAGTTGGTGCTGGCAGAACTGAATTGGTTTCTGCGTTGATTGGCATGTGGGAAGGTTCTGTCCATGGGGAGGTAAAAGTCCTCGGAGAGAAAAAGAAAATTCGCAATCCACAAGATGCCATTA
>CAYUSC010000156.1:235-2270 GCA_964447265.1 uncultured Candidatus Brevefilum sp. | reverse complement strand
TAGAGCTGGACTCGCTCTTTTGAGCGAGGATCGTCACCGTTATGGAACCTTTATGAACCTTACTGTTGAAGAAAATATAAATCTTGGCAGTCTCGAACAAATAAGTAGGTTCCAAGTACTTGATCGTGATCGCTCTAAAGAACGGGCATTGCAGGCGATTGACAGCTTACACATCAAGACTTCCGGCCTGCAAACACATATATCCACCCTAAGTGGAGGTAATCAGCAAAAAGTACTTCTCGGCCGGTTGCTTACCCTGAATCCAAAAGTAATCATCCTGGATGAACCCACTAGAGGAATTGACGTGGGGGCTAAAGCAGAGATATTTGCTATTCTGAACCGATTATCCGCACAGGGATTGGGAATCTTGATGGTTAGCTCAGAAGCGATGGAAGTTCTGGGTGGTAGTGATCGAATTATTGTACTCTATAAAGGTTCGATAACTGCTGTCTTTGACCGCGAAGTAGCAACCGAACAAAAACTAATTGAAGCTGCCACTGGCGGTACGCTTTAATAAATGACATAATCGATGAGGTTAAGAAATGACCAATAAAATAATACCCCAGGAGACCTTGACTGATACTGTGTCAAATGAAAAATCTATATTATCTGGCAACCGAACAATAGGAGTAAGTTCATTTCTCGCTGTCATCAAGAAAATTAACTGGGGGGCTTATGGCGTAATCACTGCCACAATAATCATCTGGTTGTTTTTTAATTTTGCCACTGATGGGTTATTCCTTTCGCCTCGCAATCTGACCATGATGCTAATCCAGGGTGTCGTCTTGGGAATAGTAGTAAATGGTGTATTGTTGATAATGGTTACCGGTAACATAGACATCTCCATCGCATCTACCGTTGGTCTCTGCGCTACAGTTGCCGCCTGGCTTCAGGCTCAACATGGCTGGCAGACCCTTCCGACAATACTTATCGTAATCCTTATCGGAATGACCATCGGTTTTTCCCAAGGGGCATGGGTTGCTTATGTTGGCATCCCAGCATTTATCGTAACCCTTGCAGGGCAGACCATCTTTAGAGGTGCCGCTTTCCTACTCAATCACGGGCAGACCTACTCGCCAATGACCCAAAGCTTCAAATTTATCGCCGGTGGTTCAACGTCTTCAATGGTATCAATTATTCTCCTATCTGTAGCTGCCGTTCTTTTCATTATCGTCCCAATTATTAAACCGGGTAAATCCATTAATCGTCCGAAAACAACGCTTCTCAATTTCTTTAAGCAGGTATTACCCACCATTGGATTACTCGGTGTCGTTGGATATATATCACTTTCATATAAAGGTATTCCCGTTCCGGTTTTACTTCTTGCTGGATTGGCAGTTCTGGTCTATTTCATTTCTTCCCGAACCCGTTTTGGTCGCCACTTGTATGCCATCGGAGGAAACCGGGAAGCAGCAACCTTAGCAGGAATCAATGTTAAGTTTCATGTTCTTCTAGTATTCGCTGGGATGGGTATCCTTTACGCTTTATCTGGCATTGTATTAGCTTCTCGTATCAATGGTGCTCCACCTGATCCGGCATTATTTCTAGAAATGGATGCGATCACTGCCTGTGTGATAGGTGGGACAAGCATGTTTGGTGGGATTGGCACCATACCAGGTGCAATGCTCGGTACTCTGTTGTTGGTCAGCCTGAACAATGGTATGGACCTTATGGGCATCAATACTTTTGTTCAATTTGTCATCAAAGGGATAGTTTTACTTCTGGCGGTCCTTCTTGATATCTCGATGAAGAAGCGACGCACTTGAACTCTTACTTTGGAGGAATTATGGCTACAGAAAATGATCTTGTTATGCGTAGAAAAAAAGTCGACGCAGCCGAGCTTGGCAGTTACGCCAAACTTGTCTCCACCAACTCAATCCTTAACGCTTTCAAGTTGGTCAAAGAAGGTCGTGTTTATGACCTGGGTCTTGAGAGATTCCATGGCATGCCTTTACCAGGCATGCATCCTCCATTGGAAATCCTTACTTACCGCTCGACCAGAGGCATGAAGAATCAGCAGGACCAGCAATGGATA
>CAYUSC010000156.1:0-225 GCA_964447265.1 uncultured Candidatus Brevefilum sp. | reverse complement strand
GAACTAGTCATTACCAGCTTACATACTGGTACCCATATTGATACACTCTCCCATCCCAACGCTGGACCTAAGCACACTTGGTATGGGGGATATTCTACTGATGAATATGTTGGAGATTTCGGAACTTTGAAGAGTGATGCATCCTCACTCCCTCCTTTCATTGCGCGTGGCGTACTGCTCGACGTCGCTCGTTACGAGCAAGTCGATGTGCTTCCTCAACGCGCA
>CAYUSC010000155.1:0-5379 GCA_964447265.1 uncultured Candidatus Brevefilum sp. | reverse complement strand
TCGCCAGGGGCTCGAAGAGGATCAGCGGCATGCCGAAATTGGCGACATCCAGGCTTGGGTCCGTCAGCCAGCTCAGCGGAGGCAGCCAGATGACCACCATCACCAGCAAGGTGAACCCAGCGGTCAGGGCGGTGTATTTCAACAGATCACCCAGAAGCGAGTGAAGCGGCTGGGACTTTTCCTCCAGCCGCCGCGCCAGCCACCAGCCCACGGGCAGCCCCAACAGGATGTTGAAGAACGGGACGCCCATCCCCAGCCCTGTGCAGAACAGGTCCAGCAGGATGAAGGTGACGATCGCCCAGTTCCGCTTCATATGGGTCAGGCGAAAAAAACGTTCTGTTTTTCAGGTCTGACAGGTTTTCCAGTTGCCTCAGTCATGAAATCCCTCCATGTGTGAAGTTTCTTTTGGTAAAATGGATATTAGGTCAGGATAATATCTACCGAAATCTCCGCCGCCAGTATTTCCCCTCTGTTTTCGAGCCAATGTTTGGTGTTGCGATCTTCAGGCCAGCCCACTCCTGGCCCATAATCTGTGGAGACGCCATTCCGATGATCCGTGATATTCCCTTGAATGATGTAGACCATGCCGGGCCTGTCTTTATGGTCGTGAATTGGGCCGAAAACACTTCCGGGTTCAATGGTCACTTTACGTATTCGAAATTGACGCCCTTCCATCTCCTTGATCACTAAGCCAAGGTCAAACGTTTTTAACAGCTCCACTGTGACGCCTTTTGTCTCTTAGGTGTCTGATCATTCTTCATTTTTGTCTTCTTCCCAGGAATTGACCCTTAAATAAAAAAAACGTTTTCTGAAAAGCGAGAAGTTTTCTCAATTACTTAATCCTGAGCGCTCATTACAGGGCTAAGTTTGATGCCCATACATAAGACTTGGAACGCAGGGGAGAGATAAAGTGGAAATCTAAAAATTTGGGTTGCTTTTATGTGGGCGGTTCGCCAAGAGAACCAAGGTGATTCGCTAATGAACTTTCGCCTTTTAATACGCTATTAAGAATTTTTTGGTATAGGCTATGGGGCGCATAAACCAGTCACTGGCATACTATAGTCCATAATTTTTGGTTCATTAATATCAATCCAATCACAATGCGGATTAGCATATATGACGATAACCTCAGTTATTCCTTCCCAATAGGATATCACGCCGTCGTTCTGTCCGTAATAATTAGAACAAGTATCGTTTAAATTAATTGTTGAATACAATTTCGTGAACCAGCCATCAACACCATCTGATACTAAATGTTCAAATACCATTACTTCCGCTCCACTATTGTTGATAAATTTATATCCTGCACAACAGGAAAAGTTGTCTGGATTCGCTTTTCCGTATAATTCGCTAGTAATTTCATATTTTGCACTGAACAGATCCGTTGCCACCACGCAGGCGTCCAGAGGGCAGGGAGCGTCCCCAAGGGATTCGAGGCAACGCGCTCCGAATGATTGAGCATCATCATTTGTCTGAGTCTCTTTTCCAGTGTCAGTTGATTCAGTGGGGACTCTATTTTCCCCTGTATCCGATCGGTTAATCCAAAAGTCCACAGAAAAGAGTTTACAACCCATTAGCAGAAGAGCCACTCCAGCCAGGAAAAGTAGAAGGATGGATTTAGATTTATTCGATTCTTTAAAATATTCCATGTTACTTTCCTTGAATCGCTAAATGATGGTTTATAAATCCTGCTTCGTTTTTATATATCTAAACGCTTTTATTACTGCTTGCATATAACTGTGCGTTATTGGTTGGGGAAATGGTTCAATACAATCATACTGATTCAATTATACATCTTAGACAAAAAACCACTCTCCTTTTGGAGAGTGGTTTTTTGCAGCAATTATCCCTATATCAATGCTGGGCGGAACTTATAACCATAGACCAGCATCCCGCGCTCGTCGCCATCGGAGCGCAGCTTGCGGGTGACCATCTCCACCGGCATGCCGATCTCCACTTTTTCCTCACCGAGGTCGGTGAGCTGGGCGGTGACGATCGGGCCTTCTTCCAGCTTGATCAGCGCCACGGTGTAGGGGGCTTGGGCCTCGAAGCCGGCCGGGGCGTTGCCCATCTTGGTGAAGGAATAGACCTCACCTTTGCCGCTGAAGGTGTAGGCCGTCTTGGCCTCGCCGCCGCATTCCGGGCAGACATCGCGGGGCGGGAAAATCTTGGCCTGGCAGTGGGGGCAGACTTCGCCGACCAATGCGTACCGTTGTTTCTTTAATCGCCAATGGCGGGGAACTTCCATTTTTCAACTCCTTAGAAGCCGCAACAATCCATGCGGCAGGGTTTTTCTCTTTTAGTAAATCCGAGTCTACTGAAAAGTGACTCTCAGAAACTATCAGGATGCCCTTTCCGCCTGAATCCCACTTGTTTACGGTCGTTTTGTTTGATTAATGCGGAAAATCCGGCCTCCGATCAGGCCCAACCGCTCGCTTTCCAGCCTCGATTAATGTTATGATTCGGGATAAGGAAAACGGCTCGTTGCCAATGGAGGCTGCTCACCATGACGATCCATTTGCTGGATAAGACCCTTCAAATTGACATTTTTTATGAGTGCGAGGATCAGGATCTGGAGGATAACATCTGCCTGACGATTGTGGAAAGCTGCCCGCCGGGCGAGAAGCTCCTGCGGGCCGGGAAGACAAACCTCTACCTGACCCCCGCAGAAGCCCGCGCTTTGGGCGAAGCCCTGCTGAAAGCGGCCGGGCACAGCGACGCCGCTCAATAACACTGAGGAGAAGCCCTTGAACACCTTGACCCCGGAGGCCGTGCGCCTGGTGATGCTCGCCGCGCAGGGCCTTTTAACCCCGCCCTCAAACACCGCCGCCAAAACGGACCTGCTGCCCGCAATCCGGCAGATGGGTTATTTGCAAATCGACACGATCCAGGTGGTGCAGCGCAGCCAGAACCTGGTGCTTTGGAGCCGCCTGGGAGACTATAGCCCGGACTGGCTGGATGAGGTCCACGCGGAGGGCCAGCTTTTTGAATATTTCGCGCATGCCCTCTGCTATGTGCCGATGGAGTATTACCCGACCTTTCGCGGCCGGGGGCTGCACGATAAGCGGATCGGGCGCTATTGGCGGGGCTGGGCTGAGAAGCATCAGGAATTGCTTGATCGGGTGCTGGAAGCCGTGCGGGTAAATGGGCCGCGGAGTTCGATGGATTTTGAATCGGAGTTAATTGAAACAGGCTGGGGTGGAATCAAGAATGAACGGATTGCATTGGATCGATTGATGATCACCGGCGAATTGATGGTCTCCCGCCGGGAGAACTTCCGCCGCTACTATGACCTGCGCGAGCGGGTGCTGCCCGATTGGGATGACGCCAACGCGCAGGACCTGGAAACGGTGCGCGATGAGCTGGCGCTGATGGCCGTGCGCGCGTTGGGCGCGGCCCGCGCGGATTGGGTAGCCAATTACTATTACCTATTGAAGACCGGGATGGCAAAACGGCTGGACGCGCTGGTCAAAGATGGGCGGCTTCACCGGGTGGAGGTCGAGGGCTGGGATCAGCCGGTGTATATCCACCCGGACCAACTGGCGCTGGCAGAAGGGGCGCTGGCGGGTGAATTGGCAGCGACCTATACGACCCTGCTTTCACCTTTTGACCCACTTGTCTCGGACCGCGATCGGGCCTTGGCCTTATTCAACTTCGATTATCGCCTGGAATCCTACACCCCGGCCAAGGACCGCCAGTATGGCTTCTTCTGCCTGCCGATCCTGCATCGGGGACGCCTGGTGGGGCGGCTGGACCCCAAGGCGCATCGGAAGGACAAGCGGATGGAGGTCAAGGCGCTCTATCTGGAGCCGGAAGTGAAGCTGGATGGCGAGTTGATCAGCAGTTTGAAGCAGACCCTGACCCAATTCACTGCCTGGCATGGGCTGGACTCGCTGGAGATCACCGCCGCGGAACCTGCCAGCCTGCTGGAGGCGCTGGCATGACCCAAAACCCTGCTTTCACCCTGTGCTTCCTGCTCAATGGAGACGATGTCCTGATGCTCCATCGTAAGTTCCCGCCCAATCAGGGGCTGTGGAACGGCGTCGGCGGGCATATCGAGCCAGGCGAGACTGCCCGGCAGGCGATGATCCGCGAGGTGGCGGAGGAGACCGGTTACCAGGACACGGACCCGCAATTTGCCGGGCTGCTGACCTGGGATGGCTTTGAGATTCCGCCCGGAGGGATTGCGATCTTCACGGCTGAGGTCGCCCACCGCAATTTCGTCCCCAACCATGAGGGCGAGTTGGCCTGGGTGAGCCGGGAATGGGCCTGCACCGCCCCGGAAGTGGTCGATAATATCCATGTCTTCCTGCCGCGGGTGCTGGCGGGGGGTGAGCTGCTGCATTTCCATTTCAGCTATCAGGACGGCGTCCGCATCCGGGACCTGATCGAGCCGCTGCCTGCGGATTATGATCCTGAGATGCCCTTTCAACCCGAAGCGGGATTTGAGGAGGAGCAGCGCGGCGAATATCTGCTCAGTTTTGATAAGGACCGGTTGCAGTTGGACCGGGTGGTGGACTTTCTGAGCCTCCAGTCCTATTGGGCGCAGGGGCGGCCGCGGGAGGTGATCGAAACTTCGATCCACACCTCGGTCTGTTTGGGCATTTACCGTCAGGGCGAGCAGGTGGCCTTTGCCCGGCTGGTCACGGACCAGACGACCTTTGCCTGGCTGTGTGATGTGTTTGTGGACCCGGCCCAGCGCGGGCAGGGTCTGGGTAAGTGGCTGGTGGAGGCCGCCGGGCAGTATACCGACCGGATGGGGATCAAGCGTACCCTGCTGGCCACCCGTGACGCCCACGGATTATATGAACAGTATGGGGACTATCATCCCCTTGAAGTGCCGGAGAAATGGATGAGCCGAATCCACCCGGATCAGAAGGGCTAAACACGAAGGAGAAGAGAAGATGGAATTCCATCGAGGTGAATTTACCATCAGTACGGAAAAGGACAAGCTGCAGATCGATGTGATCCACCGCTATTTGTCCAACGAGGCCTATTGGACCACCGGCCGGTCGCTTGCCACGACCGAGAAGGCGATTGAAAATTCGCTTTGTTTCGGGGTCTATCACAATGGCTGGCAGGTGGGCTTTGCACGGGCGGTCACGGACTATACGATTTTCGCTTACCTGTGCGATGTCTTTGTCCTGGAGAATTACCAGGGACAGGGTCTGGGAAAGTGGTTGACCGAGGTGATTTTGGAAGTGTTGGATCAGGAAGGCGTGCGCTGGACGATGCTGGCGACCCGGGATGCCCATGAGCTGTATGAGGATTACGGCGGCTTCCAAAAGCTGCACTTGCCCGAGAAGTGGATGGGGCGGGTCAACCCGCGGCTGTTGCAGGGGTCGGGGAACGCCTATACCGTGCCGGGGGATGGGATGT
>CAYUSC010000154.1:0-5524 GCA_964447265.1 uncultured Candidatus Brevefilum sp. | reverse complement strand
CTGGAAACACCCTGATATTGCCCGGCGGATTCCCAAAGTTCCTGATCGGCCGTCAAGCCCAGCAACGACACCAAATGTCCCCCGGCGCTGCCGCCCAAAGCTGCGAAACGGTCCGCATCCAGTTTCAGGGCGTCCGCATTCGCCCGGAAGAACCGCACTGAGCATTTCACATCCTCAATCATCGCCGGAAAGGTGTATTCCGGCGCCAGGCGATAATTTATTCCGGCAAAGGCATAGCCGGCATCCCGCAAGGCATCGGTGAAGAATACACCCGTCCCACCCCGCCGGTCACCCGTCTGCCAGGAACCACCGTGAACGAAAATCACCAATGGGTAAGGCCCTTCCCCGCTGGTGGGGTAATGCAGGTCAAAGATTAAATCCACCCCATCCATCTGGCAGTAAACCTGGTCATAAAAGCTCTTTCCCAAGCCGGGAATGATCGTCACGCCCGCGGGCAGCGTTGAGACCAGCGTTACCGTTGGCTCCGCCGCAGGCGATGGCGCAGGCTGGCAAGCACTCAACAGAACAGCCGTCAGAAAGAGGTGGAACAGCATCATGCGTAAGTTAGTTTTCATTACATTCACCAACTTCCTCTCATTACCCATAAACCCCTGATTCCTAATCCCTAATTGCCTTTTCACTAATCCCTGTTCGCTATTCACCCTTCATTCAACCCATCTCCAGTATAATGAAGCCATGGAACGAAAAAGACGGATCATCCTCGCCATCACCGGGGCCAGCGGCGCCATCTACGGCCTGCGAACCCTGGAAACCTTGCATAACCTGGGTATTGAAACCCACCTGGTACTCAGTTCAATGGGGGAACAGGTGTTGCAGGAGGAGACCGGGGTCACGGCCGCGGAAGCTGCCCGTCTGGCGAATGTCACCTATCCGCCAAACAACCTTGCTGCTGCAATCGCTTCCGGCTCCTTCGTCACGGAGGGGATGATCGTGGCGCCCTGTTCGATCAAGACCCTTTCAGGGATCGCCAATTGCTATGCCGAAAACCTGATCCAGCGCGCCGCCGATGTCTGCTTGAAGGAAGGCCGCCACCTGCTCCTGGCCGTCCGGGAGACTCCCCTGCACCCCGGGCATTTGCGACTGATGGCTGATGCCGCCCAGGCCGGGGCGATCATTTTCCCGCCCATCCCTGCTTTCTATCAAAAACCTGCCACCGTCGATGACCTGGTCAATGCCACCGCAGGGCGGATGCTGGCCCGGATCGGGATCGAGAACAACCTGTTCAGCCCCTGGGGAGCATAGTCCCCGCCACTCCCTTGATTAAATCGCCATCTCAAACACCCGGTACCGCCGGATGGGCTCCACGCCCAATTTCAGCAGGGCATTATTCATCCGGTGATTGTTTTCCAACACATAATTAACTTCCATACAAACCGGCAGGTCCTTCAAGGCTTCGTAAGTCGCCTGGTAGAGCAGCGTGTCGATCGCCTTGCCCTGATATTCCGGGATGACTCCCAGCGCCCACATCCGGTAGCTCTTCAGTTTTTTGAGGCCGGTCAGCATCTTCAGCCAGCCAAAGGGGAACAGGCGGCCGTGCATCCCATCCAACAGGACGTTGATATCCGGCAGCGATAGCCCGAATCCAATCGGCCGGCCTGCGGCATCCTCGGCGATCAGCAGGGCATCCGGATTCACAATTTGTTTCAGGTCATGGGTCATCGCCCGGGCTTCGGCGTCCGTCACGGGGTAATAGCCCCAGTTGTCCGAAATCGACTGGTTGGAAAGGTCCATGATCGTGACGACATCCGCTTCGAGGTCGTCCATATTCACCGGCCGCACCGTCACGCCATAGCGCTCGCGGATCCGCTCGGTGAGGGTCAGGTAGCGTTCCGGGATCTGGTAGCCGTTGCCCATATCGGCCAGATAGGCGATCAGGTCAGTCGCCTTCCCCAGGCCAAAGGATTCGAAATAGGTCTGGTAGTAATGCGGGTTATGGGGCGCCATGATCACCGGTCGGCGCTCATGCCCCTCAATCTCCAGTCCCCACTCCTGTGAAGCAAAGCTCCACGGCCCACGCATCGCCTGCATGCCCTGCTCCCGCAGCCAATCCCGCGCCGTGCCCAGCAGTAAATGCGCCGCCTGTTCATTATCCACACACTCAAACGACCCGAATAACCCAATCGGCTCACCCCAATGGCCCACGGCCAACCGGTCGATAAATGCCGAACAGCGCCCGATTACCTTGTTGTCCTCTTTCAGCAGGAAAAGCGCGGTTTCACAGTGATCCAGCATGGGGTTCTTCTGCGGGTCAAACTGGGACCACTGCTCGGAGCGCAGCGGCGGCACCCAGACCGGGTCACCCCGGTGAAGATCATAAGGGAATTGGATAAAGGCTCGCAGTTCTCGCTTGGTTTGCACGGGATAAATTTGCATGTTTTGGCTCCGGGGATAATTGCAGGAAAAGGGATTAACCTATTGTAATAATAGAATCCGGTAAAGTCCACACCCTCTTAATCCAAAGCGATCCAAAGTGGAAAAATAAAAAAGTGACTGCAACCAGAGATGCAGCCACTTTT
This sequence comes from uncultured Candidatus Brevefilum sp., assembly GCA_964447265.1. Lineage (GTDB taxonomy): Bacteria > Chloroflexota > Anaerolineae > Anaerolineales > Anaerolineaceae > Brevifilum. The sequence goes on along the minus strand of CAYUSC010000154.1, from coordinate 2,987 downwards.
ACTTCAATTCGGATTGGGTATGTTTATTACGCAGAATTACTTCTAGCATCCTGCTCTGCTCAGCTTATCATTCGCCAAACGATTCAAGCTAATCTTGGATTCCGCAGCTTCAATCACCAGTTGCCGGTGAAGCTCTGGCGTCACCCTGACCATAAAATGACCGCTATAGCTTTTCGTTGCCAGAGGTTCAGGGATTTGTTCCCCACCCTTCCGCATATCTTCAACCACATCGGCAACAACCTGACGAATGCCCCGCAGAGCATCATCCTGGTCAGAAGCGAGCCAGCTTAACGATGGAAATTCTGCGCATAAGCCAACATATTCACCGTCTTCTTCAGACCACAACACTCGATAAGTGTAACGATCATTTTGTAACATTTCTTCAACCTCCAAATTCATCTACTGAGCTTTTAGCCGCTCAATGGCTTTTAGCACTTGCCTAACCTGATAGGCTTTTGCCATTCCTATATCATTTTGGATATTAATCCTGGGGTCGCCAACCCAGGGCGTTTTATAGATCCTGTGACTGCTTCCAGGCTGTCTCGGCTCTCCAAAAAAGTGGTCACATATCCTGCATAAGTCAGTGAACCTTACCCCTTTTGGGTTTTGCTGCATATTTGCAAGGATATTTTCTATGGAAGGCATATTAAAATGATACCATTATTGATACTATTGTCAAGTTTTTTCAGTCATCATAAACTCAGATATTAGCGTATATTCCTCCCAATTGACCCCGCCACCCTCCTATAGTATCCTTTGGGATATGACCGAAAAAGCCACCGCCCTCGCCCACCCCAACATCGCTTTCATCAAATATTGGGGTCTGCGCGAGGTTACCCAGCGCATCCCGGCCAATGATTCGCTCTCGATGAACATCGGCTGCCTTTCCACGCGCACCACAGTAACCTTGGATCCATCCTTACAGACGGATGTATTGGTGCTCAACGGCAAACCGGTGACCGGCCCCGCCCTTGACCGCGCCCAGCAATTCATGGACCGCGTCCGCCGCCTGGCGGGCAACCCCAGTCCCGTCCTGATCGAATCGGTAAACAATTTCCCCATCGGGGCAGGGGTCGCTTCCTCCGCTTCGGGCTTCGCGGCCCTGGCGCTGGCCGGGACAGCTGCTTTCGGTCTGGGCCTTCCCGAACCGGCCCTTTCATCGCTGGCGCGCTTCGGTTCCGGTTCAGCCTGTCGCTCGATCCCCGGCGGTTTCGTCGAATGGCGCACAGACCCGGAAACGGGTGATTCCTACGCCCGCAGCTTTGCCCCCGCCGATCACTGGGACCTGGTGGACTGCATCGCCGTGCTCAGCGAGGAACACAAAACCACCGGTTCCGAAGCCGGTATGCGTTTGGCAAACACCAGCCCCCTACAGGCCGCCCGGGTCGCCGATGCACCCCGCCGGATGAAGCTCTGCCGCCAGGCAATCCTCGATAGGGATTTCGATGCCTTCGCCGCCATCACCGAACTGGACAGCAACCTGATGCATGCCGTGATGATGACCTCCGAACCGCCGCTCTTCTATTGGCAGCCCGAATCGCTGGCCATCATGCAGGCTGTCAAACGCTGGCAGGTGGAGGGCTTGCCCGTCACCTACACCCTCGATGCCGGCCCCAATGTACATGTGATCTGCCGCCAGGAAGCCCTCGGTGAGGTGCTCTCCCGCCTGCACCAGATGCCCGGCCTGATCGAAATCCTTAAGGGTTTCCCCGCCGGCCCCGCCCGTTTGCTCACCGATGATTCGCAAGTTTCCTCCCAAAAGGTATAATTATTCCCGATCGAAAAACTAAAGCAGCAGCCGACCAAGGCTGCAATATGAAAAGGTATTGACACATGGACGTGTTTCTTCTGATTTTACAGGTCGTTATCGTTCTGGGCGTGCTGATCTTCTTCCACGAATTCGGGCACTTCCTGGCTTCTTTGGCTGTTGGCATCCCTGTGGATGAATTCGGCTTCGGTTTTCCACCCCGTTTGGTAAAACTCGGTGAGTGGAAAGGAACCGAGATCACCCTCAACATGATTCCCTTTGGCGCGTTTGTCCGGCCGCATGGCGAAGAGGATGACGATGTTGAAGGCGGCATGGCTTCCGCCCCAGCCTGGAAGCGGTTCGTGATCGCCCTGGCCGGGCCGGCCATGAACTTCCTGATCGGCATCATCCTGCTGGTCGTGATCTACACCGGCCTCGGGGTTCCGGCTTCGGACCAGGCGTTGATCAGCGAAGTCGCGGTTAATTCCCCTGCTGAGGCGGCCGGCTTTCAGGTCGGCGACATCATCACTGCGATCAACAGCGATCCGGTCGAATCCATCAGCGAAGTGAGTGCCGCCACCCTTGAAAATGCCGGAACCGAGATGACCGTCACAGTGGATCGCGAGGGCGAAAGCCTGACCTTTTCCCTTATCCCGCGGGTGAACCCGCCGGAAGGCGAAGGCAGTATGGGCGTGGGACTCACCAACCCCCTCAAGCCGACCCCCTTCTTCAAAGCGGTTGGCGCCGCCTTTGAATCCACCGGATATGTGGTCAAAGAGACCCTGCTCCTGCCCGGACGCCTGATCACCGGCGCGGTGGATGCCTCCTCAGCCCGCCCGGTCGGGTATAAAGGAATCTACGATATTTACAGCCAGGCTGTTACAATGGATGAAGAGAGCGATGTTGTCACGGCTGAACCGCTGCCTATCTACACCCTATCCATCATCGCCAATATCTCTCTGGCCCTGGGCATCACCAACCTGCTGCCCATCCCGGCTTTGGACGGCGGGCGGATCCTCTTCACCCTGCCGGAATTGCTGTTCAAGAAGCGCATCCCGCAGAAATGGGAAAATGCGGTCAACACTGTAAGCTTTATTTTGCTTTTGCTCCTGATGGTTTTTATCACCGTCCTGGACTTCACCAATCCAGTCGTCCTGCCCTGACGACGCCATAACGAGGACACCGAAATGGACTCACCTGCCCCAAAAGAATACACCTTTGATGAGATCAAAGCCGCTCT
>CAYUSC010000153.1:0-5632 GCA_964447265.1 uncultured Candidatus Brevefilum sp. | reverse complement strand
AATATATGGAGACCATTATGCCAGCCCGGCGGCACGTCCATCGGCCTGTTCGTCACTGCCAGAGCCGTGTGTCCGGGGTTTCATGATCGTTGTCCGTTGTCCGCTGCTCGTTGATTTCCGGTTTCCTCCGGAATAAGAGCGTTGAACGTTGTTCCCTAAATCCTGATAGCTTAATGCTGACCTTTTCCTGTCATGATATTACCCAGTGGCGTATGCACTACGCTATGGAATTTAGTCATTCTATAACCCTAGAATGGGAGGGGACAAAGTTCTGAACGTTTCGACATATGATCTCCACACTATAACTAACCTATTCTATCACAACTCTGGTGGTCGCGTTACTCTCCGACAGCACTACATCGACTTCAGCCTCGAAGGTGCGGATGTCCTCCTCCAGCGCCTCTATCTTCTGCGCGAGATTGAGAGGATCGAGCATCACCCAGCTGTTCTGGTCGAGGTAGTCCTGCCTGGCTTTCTGTATCTCTCCCGACCTGTCCCTGGTGCCGGCGTCTTTACCGTAGACGCTCTCTATGTAGCGGTCAACCTTGTTGGCCTCCAGATCGTTGTTGGCCCGCTCCACGTTCACTACGGCGGCGCGGTACTGCTCCTTGAGCTTCCTCAACAGCAGTTTGTCGTACTCCAGCGAATTCTTTCGCTCTATCGCCTCCGCCACGGTGTAGCTCTTCCCCGCCACCGTGACCGTTGTCTGCGCGTTGGAGGCTACGACCGCGGCCTTGACCTTCTTCCTTTCGGCTATCAGGCCGGTTACCTTGTCGTGGGTGTGGACCGCCTGTTTCGTGAACTCCTCTTCCGAGGCGTACCCCGTCAGGGCCCGCTTGCCCGGTTTCGCCAGCGCCAGATCTTTCATCTCTTCTATCTCGCCCCGTATCTGCGAGTCCAGTGTTTTCAGGCGCACCAGCGCCCTGCTTACCGTAATTTCGTTCATGTTCCTACCTCCTCTGATAATTGATCTTTAAAGTGCCCGGGGGGTGCCCCGAGGGAGTTTTTCTGACGTACACATACCTGTCAGTTCTGAATTCGGTCACGAATTCAACCGGGTAGCCCGGTCTGCTTGTTTCAACACGGCCGCCGTGGCGGCGCCGTCTGTTCTTTCCCAACCCTAGTTGAAGGGGTTGGCCCGGGTATCCCGGGCGTATGTTGCACAAATACCTTTCTGTTACCTATGGCTTCAGCGCCTCCTCCAGGTCGGAGTGAGTGCTCCTTTTCCGTAGGTTTGACGGGTGTTCTTCCTGTCATGCGGGTTCTCCCGCACTTTTCTTCCTAACGCATCCCCTCTTCCGGGGCGCCTCTTATTTTTTTTAGTCTACGCCACGGCGGGCGGACTTCTCCTGGTCCGCTACCGTTGGCGTGTACTAAGCCGGGTATCCCGGCCACACTTCCTTACACAAATACCTTTCTCTAATCCCCGACGCAATGCCTGCCCCTGGAGATGGAACTAGCCTACGTACCCACGTAAGTTCCCTTGTCTTCCTTCCCGACGGCACTATCGCCGGGTGGGGTCTGCCCCACCTGTTTCCTGTTGACGTGTCTTTTCAACTTACCAGGTGAATGCACCTCTGAAGTACTCTCTCTCCAGCTTACCTGCGCTCTTTCCCAGGCTTTTCCGGGGACGAGCTGCAACAAGCTCCGCGGGGCTTACCCCGCTCGGTGTAACAAGTATCCGGGGATGCCCCGAACGCTTTCACAAAATCTTTCTGTACCCGGGTACTTTCTGCCTAGCGCCCGTTTCCAGTTGTGTACCCGGTTCACGGTGTAACACCGTCTTCGACGTGCTTACCTATAATGTTACCGTGACAGCTTCCTGTCCTCACGAGGATCCCTCGTGACAGTTTTACGCAGTTGCCTGTTGTTCGCTGACCTTCGCCCCGCGAATCCCGGGGCGAAATGTTCAGACCGGGTAGCCCGGCCGGTGTTGCTCACTGTTTTTTTACACTGTTTTACAGCGGGCCCGCAGACGGGGGTGAATATAGGTTCACCTATATCTACTCCTTTTAGCGTACACTTCTTCCCGCCGCTTGCGGCGAGGGGATGCCCCCTCGGACTTTCACAAACTTCCTAGAACTGTCTCTGAACTCTTCAGCTCGGGCTTGTTCCCTACTTCCATGTTCAACTCCAATGGGAACTGCCGTTGTTCAGACGAGCCTTTATGGCTCGGCGGGGAAGTCCCCGCCTTGCTTCCGTATAACTCCGTTCCCGATACTATCATATCTCCGTTGTCTTCTGCAGCGGCCTCACCTCCCGGGGGAATAACACTCCCAGTAATGCAGAGTTTTTATACCAAAAAAACTCATGAATTTTAGGATAGATAACCGGTGTCCCGAGAATCGTCCGCCAGTTCGGCGAACAGGTCCTCCATGGCGTTGCCTCCGGTTTCCGGCCCTCCGACTCCGGCCATGAAGAGAAGCTGCAGTTTTGGCAGCAGGGGAACGTACTCCAACGTAACCCTTTCCAGGAAGGTGAGGTTGTTCGATCCCTCGTCCTGCAGGGTCTTGCTCAACTCTCTGCCCTTCGTTATAGGGGTGATGAACATCCCCTCTATGTCCTCTGTGTGGGTCAGGCCCGTTATGAAGTGCATCATGTAGTGTTTACACAACACCGTGGACGTCCCGGTGTTTGCACCCCCGCTCGATCCTTCTATGGCCAGCGCCGCAGCGAACAGGAGCAGCCCTTCCCACGCCCACAATATTCCCCGCGGCTTTTCCTCCTCCGGAAGGTTGTACCTCGCCAGAAACCTGCCGTACACTACGTTCAACGTTCCCGAAGTCAGAGCAGAAACTAGAGATAGCACCTTGTCCATGTTGAAGGCTTTCGCACCATACACGACCCTAAGATCCCCCTCCACGAAGCTGTCGAACAGATCGTGTGTGATATGCAGCGCCTCTTCCAGGACTACGGGAGAGGTCTGGTACGTCGCGGTGAAAAAGGCAGATAGGCCTATCCCGGGATCCGTATCCTCCGGGAACTCGTTTTCGGTCTTCATCATGGCCGCCGCCAGCGTGGAAACTATGAGGTTCATTTCCGGCAACGACAGATGTTCTATTTTAGGCATCGTTATCCTCCTCTCCCGCACCTATGCCCAGCGCGGTGTAGTTGTTGGTGGTCGTGTACTCGTCCATGTCCAGACCCAAAAAGGCCAGTGTGTCCATCTTAAAAGAGGCCTGGTACATGATCTTGTAGGGATCTATTTCCGGGTGGTTCCGCAGCCACGACACGAGTTTGCGCTTGTCCACCGACTTCCTGGCCCGGGTTATTAGCCCTATTTCCGTTCCATTGGGCAGCTGTATGTTTCCCTCCGACTCCACGTACTTTTTCGTCTTCTCTTTCGCGTCGTCGGCCGCCACTTTCAGCATCACGAACTTCTCCGCCGCATCCACGGCGTTATCGACGGTAACGTCCTCCAACACCCCGGAATCCACGGCCTCGGTGTACTTGGGGCAGAACTTGCGGACCTCGCACCAGGGACACCACTGGTTCAGAGAAGGCGGGAACTCCGTGGCCTGCAACACTTCGCCCACACGAAGGGTCAGGTCGTCCTTGAACCACTGGCACTCCAGCGGCGTGAACTCCTGCTCGTCCACCGCGTTCAGACGGAGGTACACGAAACGGACCCTGTACCTGTCCACGACAAACTTGGCGCTGAAGTTGGAATCGGCCAGCGCCGCGTATGCCTTCAACTGATCCTCGGACGCCGACATCTTGCGGCTGGACTTCCAGTCGGTTATGACCATCGTGCGAGTCTCCGCGTCGTACACCATGGCGTCCACCTTGCCCCTGAAGAAGCCCTGGGCGCTGTTGTAGGACACCGGCATCCACCGGCTGTCTACGGCCAGGTTCAGCTCTATCCCGGTGTAGTTTATGGCCTCTATCGGTAGAACCAGCTGGAGGTCCAACTTCGACAGTATCTGCCACACCGAGGCCCCGTCGTCGAGCAGGACCTTCCGGGCCATGTCCCTGAACACGTCGTAGTCGTATGCGGACAGTTTGTGTGCCTGCACATATTTCAGATATTTTTCTATAGTCTCGTGGATCTTGCTGCCATCGGTCAGCGCCGCGCTCTTCAACACCGGTTTCTTGTCGTGGTAGCGGAGCTTGTACGCGAGCAAACACTGTTCGGCCAGACTCAGCCTGGAATAGCTAAACGCTCCGGACACGTCTTCACCTCCTGCAATAATTCCGAGAGCTCTTTCTGGATATTTAAAAAGTTGTCTCTGTACCCGTTGTTGTTCAACTGACTCTTCAGTTTGTGCAGACGCTTGAGGCATATCTTTCGCAGATCCAGTATCTTTTTAGCCGATGCTATTACCGTTTTGTCCGCGCCGACTATCAGCCCGTGGCGGACCACGGTTCTCCTGAACTCCATCAGTTCACGCGCAACGTCTTCGAATTTCAGAGTGACGTGCACTATTTTCCGGTACAGGCCGTTGTCTTCGAGGTACAGACCGTTCCGCACTCCGTATATGGCGTCCATCTCGTCCGCCAGCGCCATGGATCTGGCCACGGGTTTGTTTTCCAGCAGGGTTATCAGGGCCGTTCCCACTTCGTCCTGGGGGATCAGAACTAGGGGCCTGGGGAGGTACCGGGCCACCAGAACGCCTCTACCGTGGTAGAGGTTCCAGCTGTCGCGCCGGTAGTCCCCCAGGAAGTACTCACCTACGAGGAAAAAGGTCACCCGTCTTCCTCGTCTTCGTCCTTCTGCGAACGTATTATGTTGACCACTTCATCGAAGGCTTCCCCCACTCTCTTGAACAACCCCGCCAGCCCCTGAAAGAACCTGTCACTCAGTTTCAGCTTCGGTTTTTTGTCTGTGTCTTTACCCATCGCCAACTCCTCATATATCAACAATTTTATCCAGCTGCTCACTCAACAGTTTCCTGCATTCGGCGAACATGGCCCTCGCCATCCCGGCACGCGCTCCCGCACTGGCTTCCGGGTCCAGCGGCATCTTCATAACTATCCCCGCCTCCCGGGTCTCGTACTGTTTAGGGCTTATCTTCGCGTTCAGGGTCACCGTTATGTAGGCAGCAGACAGGTCATAATGTTCCACCACTATCTCCTGGGGCGTAGGCGTTTCCGGTTCCGTGACGTTTACCTGCACGTCCACCGTGCCGGTATTTGGCGCGGGTATCGGCACCGGTATCTCCGGCGTCGTTGCGTCGCCCGCAGTGGTCTTACTAACGTAAGTGACCTTACTAGCATTATCGGTCTTCGCTTTCTCCTTACCCTTCTCCATCTATCTCTCCTTCCACCAGCACTACCCTGGTCAACGCGTCCGCCTCGGTGGTCCGGTTCCTGGGGACCCAGGTCACGGCGATTTTCTTACCCGTCTCCGTCAGGGACATGAACAGGTCCACCACCTGCTTGCGCAGATCTTTTAACGCCTCGTTGCGGACCGCGAACGTTCCATTGACGCCGTTGACCGCCAGCATTGAATCTGACATCACCACGGCCTCGTCGTAAGCGTCCGGGTGCTGTTCCAGCCACCTTAAACCGGCGAGTATAGCCATGTATTCGCTCTGGTTGTTGGTCTCCCCTCCGGAGAGACGTATGGCGTGGAGCTTTTCGTCGTTCCGATAAACGACCACACCCACCTTACCGTTCCTGCTGTACTTAC
>CAYUSC010000152.1:0-5745 GCA_964447265.1 uncultured Candidatus Brevefilum sp. | reverse complement strand
ACTGGTTTTACGAGATCGGCAACGCCCTGATCCAACATTTCAGCGGCCACGCGCTGTGGACCGTCCCGACCGGCACCAGCTTCCTGATCCTGGTCGGGGTGGGAATCGAGCTGAGCTTCATGTTTGCCATCGCCGGTGTGGTCCTCAGCAAATTGCTGCCCGCGGACCCCAAGGCCAAGATCCTGGGCATCAACAACCGGATCGTGATGGCCGTGGCGAATGCCGCCCTGTTCTCAATCATTGAGATCTTCCTGGCCAAGACGCCCGCCTTCCACTGGGTCTATCCCTGGTGGGGTGCCTTCCCGGTCTTCATCACCACCTACATCCCCTTCTTTGTGGTCTCTTTCTTGGCCGCCGATTGGCAGCCCAAAACCCAGCGCCGGGTGATCGGTGCGCTCTTCGGGGTGGATGCCCTGATGATGGTGGTCTTTGCCGGGATTTTGCACTGGATTTAAAATCGCCTCAGTGGAATGGCCAATCAGGCATTGGCGTAAGAAGCACGCCTCATCAGGTTCAACGACCTTACCAAAAGCAAAAGTCACGTACTGCGTCTCTACCGCTTACGTGACTTTTTTGATGTCATCCTTTCGGGGTTCGCATTGACAAAATCACTCCGTTGTCTTGATCTCCTTCACGTTCAATTGCAGCGTGCTGCGGCCGTTAAACTCATTGACCTCAAAGCGGAAGGCGATATCCACCTTCTCGGGCATCTCCGCCAGCCAATAGCCCTGACGGAAGGCGATGGCATCATAGCTGTAGTTGCCTGCCTGCAAATAAAGCTTAAGGTGGCTCCCCTCGCGGCCAACGGTCCGTGCGCTGCGCACGGTCAGGTCACGGGAGACGAAAATCGGTTCGGGGTTCTCCCGACCGGTCGGCTCCAGCTTGTGCAGGTCCTCTAATATCCCGGGGATGTATTGCGGCGCGAGGTTTTCCAGCTTGATCTCCCGATCAATGATCAGTTCCGGCAGCAACTCCATCTCGCCCAATTGTGCCGCCACAATGGCGCGCATTTTCTCCAACAGCGCCTCCAAATCCTCATTCCGCACGGTGAACCCCGCCGCGGCCGCGTGTCCGCCATGCCGGACCAGCAGATCAGCGCATTGGTCCAAAGCCTGGGTGATATGGAACTCGGGGATCGATCGGCAGGAGGCCACAGTGAACTCCTCGCCCATATGCGCCACAATCGACGGCCTGTAATAGGATTCCACAAGGCGGGAGGCAGCCAGCCCCACTACGCCTTCATTGAAACGCGGATCGGCCGCGAAGAACAGCATCGCGTCCGGGTCCTCACTCAACACCCGCTCCGCAGCCAATTCACGGATCTCGGTGGTCATATCCTGGCGCTCGCTGTTGACCGTATCCAACTGTTGGGCGAGCTGACCCGCCTCAAAGGGGCTTTTGGTCACCAGCAGTTCAAAGGCAATCCGCGCCGATTCCAGCCGTCCCGCGGCGTTCAGCCTCGGCCCCAACTGGAAACCCAGGTTGCCGGCGTCACACTTGGAGATATCCACCCGCGCCACCTGCGCCAGTGAATACAGCCCCTGCCGTGGTGATTTGCGAATCTTCGCCAGCCCCTGCCGAACGAGCATGCGATTCTCGCCCTTCAACGGGGCCAAATCCACCACGGTGCCCAGGGCGACCAGGTCCACCCAATCCTCGGCGTCCAAGCCCGCCACCGGATATTTCGCCAGATAGGCCTGGGCCAGTTTATAGGCCAGGCCCACGCCTGCCAGATATTTCTCCGGATAGATATCATCCGCCTGCTTGGGATCGATCACAGCCACAGCCGGGGGCAGCTCCGCGCCGGGGTGGTGGTGGTCGCTGACGATCACATCCATCCCCAGTTCATTCGCCAACCCCACCTCGCCCACGGCTCGCACGCCGCAGTCCACGGTGATGACCAATCCGACGCCTTCCCCGGCCAGCTTGCGCATGGCTTCGTCGTTCAGGCCGTAACCCTCGTCAAAGCGATCAGGAATATAGGGGCGTACTTCCACGCCCAGACCGGTCAGGAATTCCACCATCAACGCGGTCGAGGTAACGCCGTCCACATCATAATCGCCGTAGACAGCCACCTTCTCGCCGCTAACCACAGCCCGATGCAATCGCTCAATCGCCACATCCATCCCTTTAATCAGGAAGGGGTCCCGGTCAAAGGTGACCCGCCCCTCAATGAAAGCCGCCGCTGATTCCCGGTCCTCATAGCCGCGGTTATAAAGCATCTGTCGCAGCAGGGGTGAGAAATCGCTCAGTTCCTGAGAAATATCGTTGGGAATTACATGTTGGACCCGCCAGCGCCTGGGCAGGGGGCGGTATTCAAGGGTATCGGACATAATGAGGCTTTCTGAACCGTTTGGGTTGGTGTCAAAAGGGATTATAACCGATGGAGTCAATGGTATTGCATCGCCAAAACCCAGGCCTTCCCCGTTTCCCCCACAATTCACCCCCTAAAGCGCGTAAAAGCCGTTAAAATAAGAACACTTATGACTAAAACCAACCCCTCCCTCCCACTGGATCAGGTTCTGGTTGGCGATTGTCGGCAGATCCTTGCCGATTTGCCCGAAGACTCCGTCGACCTGATCTTTGCCGACCCGCCCTATAACCTCCAATTGGAGGGAGAACTCTGGCGCCCCAACCTGACCAAAGTGGATGCCGTTGATGATGATTGGGACCAATTTGAGAGTTTCAATCAGTATGACCAGTTCACCCGGGAATGGCTGACGGCCTGCCGGCGGGTGCTCAAGCCCACCGGGACCTTGTGGGTGATCGGTTCATACCATAACATCTACCGGGTCGGGAAGATTCTTCAGGACCTCCAGTTCTGGGTGCTGAACGATGTCGTCTGGGTCAAAGCCAACCCCATGCCCAATTTCCGCGGCGTGCGCTATACCAACGCCCACGAGACCATGCTCTGGGTGCAGAAGGAAAAAGGCGCCAAATACACCTTCAACTACCACGCCATGAAGGGCCTGAACGATGACCTCCAGATGCGCTCCGATTGGTACTTCCCGATCTGCACGGGTGGCGAGCGGCTGCGGGATGAAAACGGCGAGAAAGCTCACCCCACCCAAAAGCCGGAAGCCTTGCTCTATCGGGTTATCATGTCCAGCTCCAATCTCGGGGATGTGGTTTTGGATCCCTTCTTCGGCACCGGCACGACCGGCGCCGTCGCCCGCAAGCTTCACCGCCATTTCATCGGTATTGAGGTGGATGAAAAATACGCCCGCCTGGCGAGCCAGCGCGTTCATGAAGTAGTCCAGCTTGAATTTGACCCGCCGATCTATGTCACCCCCAACCCACGGCACCTTGATCGAATCCCGTTCGGCCGCCTGGTGGAGGATGGCCTTCTCAACCCCGGCCAGATGCTTTATTACGGCACGGAAGGTGAAATAACAGCCCAGGTGCTGGCGGATGGCCAGTTGAAATACAACGGGCACCGCGGCTCAATCCACAAGATCGCCAAGGAAATCCGCAGCGGTCCGGGAAACGGCTGGAAACTCTGGTATTACTGGGACGAAGCAACCCAACAACGCCAACCGATTGATGCCCTTCGGGAACGCATCCGCCTGGAATCATCTCAGGAAATCAAACCGGCAGGGGTATAAGCCAGTTGCCCAAACCGGAAATAATCAAAAGGAAAGAAAAAATGCCCAACAAGACCTACACCCAATCTCCCTGGGACCTTAGCGACCTCTTCGCCGGGGTGGACGATCCCAAAATCAACGTCACTTATGAAGAAATTGATCGAGGCCTGGAATCGTTTGAGGCCTACCGGGACCAACTCACCCCCGAGATCAGCAAAGACCTCTTTGTCAAAATCATCAAAGATTATGAAGGGCTCTTCCGCCTGATGCTCCACATCAACGGGTTCGCGGAGCTGAAGTTCGCCTCAGACACGCAGGATCAAACCGTTCAGGCAATGGTCGCCAAAGTGAACCAGTTCCAGGCCGAAGCCTTCAACAAAGTCCTCTTCTTCAGCCTCTGGTGGAAATCACTGGATGACAAGGACGCCCAGCGGCTGCTCGATGCCTCCGGTGACTATCGCTACTGGCTGGAAGCGATCCGCAACTTCAAGGATTACACCCTGAGCGAACCCGAAGAGAAGATCATCAACATCAAAGATGTGACCGGTTCCACAGCGCTCAACATGCTCTATGACTCGATCACCAACCGTTACACGTTCAAACTTACGGTGGACGGTGAAGAAAAAGAAATGACCCGTGGTGAGATCGGCGCACTGGTGCGGGAAGCTGACGCTGACCTGCGCGCCCGGGCCTATCAGGAAATGTTCCGCGTCTACGAAGCCGACGCCCCGATCCTTGGTCAGATTTACCAGGCCTTGGCCCGCGACTGGCGCAATGAGAACATCAACCTGCGCGGTTTCAAATCCCCGGTCTCCGTTCGCAACCTGGTCAACGACATCCCTGATGACGTGGTGGAAACCCTGCTCGAGGTCACCCGCAAGAATGCCAAGCACTTCCAGCGCTTCTTCCAGCTCAAGGCCAAACGCCTCGGGATGGAGAAACTCCGCCGCTATGACATCTACGCCCCCGTGGCGAAATCCGACAAGACCTACGGCTTCAACGAAGCGGCCGAAATCGTCCTCGAATCCTTCAACGAATTCCATCCGAAATTCGCCGGAATGGCCCAGCAGATCCTGGATGCCGACCATGTGGACAGCGAAGTCCGCAAAGGTAAGATGAGCGGCGCTTTCTGCGCCACCATCACCCCCGATCTGACTCCCTGGGTGCTGCTCAATTACCAGGGCAAAGCTGATGACGTTGCCACGATGGCCCACGAACTGGGTCATGGGATCCACTCGCTGATGGCGCAGGAACATACCGCCCTCACACAGCATGCCTGCCTGCCCCTGGCCGAGACGGCTTCCACTTTTGCGGAAATGATGCTGGTCGACAAGCTCCTCAAAGAGGAGTCCGACGAATCCGTGCGGCGGGACCTGCTCTATCGCCAGATGGACGATGCCTTCGCCACCATCCTGCGGCAGAACTACTTCTCCATGTTCGAACAGACCGCCCATGACATGATCGCCAAAGGCGCACAGGTCAACGAACTGGCGGATGCCTATATGGCGAACCTCAAGAGTGAATTCGGCGACGCCGTTGAGATCTCGGACGAGTTCCGCTGGGAATGGGTGATGATCCCCCACTTCTATAATGTACCCTTCTATGTCTATGCCTATGCCTTCGGTCAGCTTCTGGTGCTCGCGCTCTATAAGCAATATAAGGCTGAGGGCGAATCCTTCAAACCCCGCTATATGCAGATCCTGGCCGCGGGCGGTTCCATCGCCCCCGTGCAGCTCCTGGCCAACGCCGGCATCGACGTGACCACGGCGGAATTCTGGCAGGGTGGTTATGATGTGATCGACGAGATGGTCACCAAACTGGAAAGCCTGTCCTAAACTCAGTTGCTGTCCAAGCCCGGTGGGAAGTTGTTCCGCCGGGCTTTTTTTCTCTCAATTCTCAATCAACCGGAGCGAGCCATGTCCATGACCCCCAAAGAACGCGTCCTTGCCGCCATCAACCACCGGGAACCCGACCGGGTCCCGATCGTGATCGGGATCAGCAATGCCACCGGCATCAAAATGAAGACCTACCAGGGGGTCAAGAAGCTGATCGGTGTGAACGCACCGGATCAATATCTTTACGATTGGCCCGAATTGGGCACCGCGGCGGTGGATGAGCAGACCCTCGAAAGGCTGCATGGCGATGTTCGCTGCGTATTGGA
>CAYUSC010000151.1:0-5904 GCA_964447265.1 uncultured Candidatus Brevefilum sp. | reverse complement strand
GATTCCGACCCTCCCGCTTTAATGCTCAAATGTTCGAAATTTAGATTCAGATTCTGGAATCAGGCTTGCGAGTCTTTAACCATCATTCCCGCGGCTCTGCGCCCGATCTCCACCGCGAAGTTCGTTCCCCTGTCCCAGGGGTAAACCTGGCTCATGCTGGCAAAATACAGGCCCTCCAGCGGGGTCTGGATCGCGGGGATATTCTGCGAATGATTGACCAGCGGCACCGGCTGCGCATAACGCGTGCGGAACAGCCAGGTCTTCTTGATCCAATCGGGCGTGAAGTTCGGGTTGAACTTCACCAAATGCGGCAGGAACTTGGCCAGGATCTCCTCTTTGGAAAGGTCAAAGTTCTCATGATCCTGCGGCAGGTAATCGCCGATGTAGAGGATGTGGTCGCCGCCGAAATGTTCGGATGGGAGGAAATTGGTATGCTCCACCAGGGACAGGAATGGATAGCCAGCACTCTTGGGGATGTTGTACCAGTAATAGCCCTGCTCGGAAAGCTGGTGCTTGAGGGAGAGAACCATCACTACCGCGCCCATGCTCTTCAATGAGAGCAAGCCATCCAGATAATCATCCGGCAGAGCCGGGGCGAGCTTCGCTAACAGCGCCGGGGAGGTCGTTGCCAGAACCTGGTCATAGAGATCTTCCCCTTGTTCCGTCATCACCCGCACGCGCCCACCTTCAGCGGACTCGATGGATTGGATCGCCGTGTTCAATTGCAGATCGACACCCATCTCCTGCAGCCGTGCTGCCATTTGGTCGGCAAAGGCCTGGAAGCCGCCCTCGAAGGTACCCAGCCGGGTGGTGCGGGCATGCAGCCGCGCCCACATCCAGGCCATATTCACCACTTTGGCGTATTCCTCACCGAACTTGCCGATCATCATCGGCTCCCACATCGATTCGTAAACCTTGTCACCCGCCCATTTCCGCATCCAGGCATCCACGGTGGTCTTTTCCAGCGCCTGCCAGTTATTGGTCATCCGCAAATAGAGACCCACCAGCCCAAAGCGGATCTTATTGATCCCCCACCCCAGGCCGGGGTAGAGTAGGGCAGCCATAATCGAATCAAAGGGGCGGAATTGACCCCGGTCATACATCACCGTGACTGGGCGGGGAAAAAGGACCTTGTCGGACCAGCCCAATTCCTCAATCAGCCCCAGCATGTGCTCATCGGTCTGGAACCAGTGATGATAAAACCGCTCGACCGACCAATCCCATTCGGGTTCCTTGAAACCGGCGGCCAACCCGCCGACATGATCCGAGGATTCATAGATTGTGACTTTTTTTCCTGCGCGGACCAGGTCATAGGCCGCGGCCATACCGCCAATCCCGGCGCCGATCACGGCCGCCTGTTGTTTGTTCGTTGTCATGGATTTAATCCTTCAATTCATTCTCATCTTCAGGGAGAGCAATATCTGCCTGAGCTTCCATTTGGCCCACATCCGTCGTCCATTTCAACCCCTCGCGGACGAAGTAGATTGCGCCGACAATCGTGATCGGCGCCCAGAGGGCAATTCGCAGAACGAGCGCATAACCCAGGGCGGCTTCGGCGGCAATGCCATAGGCTTCCAGCATGGCGCGGCAGGCCGCGTCAAAGGTGCCCAGACCGCCCGGTGCAGCGGGGATCAGCAAAACCAGGTTGACCACCCCGTTCAGCAGCATCAGCTGGCCGAAATTCAGGCCTAGCCCAATCGCCTGATCCACGCTCCAATACAGACCCGTTTCCAACAGCCAGATCAGGATGGAGGTCAGCAGGATCATCACAGCCTGAACCGGTGAGCGCAGGCTCATCAGGCCATCCAGGAATTTATCGGCAATATCAATCAGGGCAGCTCGCCCGCGTTCGGGGATGACCTTCTCGATCACACCGTGGATCACTTTTTGGGCCGGTTTGGGGAAGACCGCGATCAATACGAATACGGCCAGTCCGGCCAGGAAGATCACCGCCGCCCAGGTCGCCAGGCTGCCCAGCTGAGCGAAAACGCCGCTGCCAGGCAGGGCGGTCAACTCACCGAGGTTCAACAGGACAAACCCCATCACGACCACAGCATCAAAGATCCGTTCAACCACAATCGTCGCCAGGCTGCCCGAGATGGAGACGGATTCGCGTCGTTTGAGCACGACAGCCCGCAGAACCTCACCCATCCGCAGTGGGAAGACGTTGTTGCCCATATAGCCAATGTTGATGATCGGGAACAGGGTTTTGATGGATACCTTCTTGAGTGGAGCCAGCAGGAATTGCCAGCGCCAGGTGCGTACGAGGACGCCCACAAAGTAGATCCCCAATCCGGGTAATAACCACCAGTACCGTACGGTTTTCAGGGTGGACCATAATTCCCGGAAGTCAATTTTTCTAAATGCCAGGTAGAGGAACACGACCGAAATCAGTAATCCCACCCAAAACAGCCATTTCTTTGTATTTCGTTTCATGCCTCCGATTCTACCATGTGGGAGGTTTTTGGCCGGTTGAAATTTTTAGAGGTGCCGCCTGCCCCAGCCCTACCCATCCCGTAAGGTGTGCTCCGCCCTTGAGCGTACCATTTCATTTCAGCCACCACTCACTTACCCCAGCCCCCCGTGCCGAAGGCGGGAAGAGGCTGAATTCGACAAGATCACAACACCGGGCGGGCAAGATGCCCCAGCCTTACCCATCCCGTAGGGTGTGCTCCGCCCTTGAGCGCACCATTTCATTTCAGCCTCCACTCACTTACCCCATCCCCAGTGCCGAAGGCGAGAAGTGGGTCAATACTCTCCCCAATTTCACTTCGTAGCCATCTTCACACAGCCCCTCGAATGGTATACTTTCAACCATGTCACTTCTGACCGCAAGCAACCTCTCCAAATCCTTCGGGCCAAACGATATTTTCGACGGCCTGACGCTTTCGATTCCCCAACGCGCCCGCATTGCGATCGTTGGGGCGAACGGTGTGGGCAAGACCACCCTGCTGCGGATCCTGCTGGGAGAGGACGTCCCTTCCACCGGCACCATTCATCATGCCAAAGAACTGACCGTCGGGTACCTCCCGCAGGAAGCCACCCTCGTCGAGGAAGGCACCCTTTGGGAATCCTGCCTGGCTTCCTTTACCGATCTGATCGCGATGCAGGCCGAATTGGAAGGCTGGATGACAGCCATGTCGGATCCCGAACGGGCTGAGGAAGCCGTAGCCCGTTACGGCGCATTGGAACAGACCTTCGAACGCCTGGGCGGCTACACGTATGAGGTGCGGATCAAGCAAACCCTCACCGGTTTGGGCTTTGATGAAAAGGACTATCACCGTCCCATCCGGCAGCTCTCCGGCGGCCAGCGCACCCGCGCCCTGCTCGCCCAATTGCTGCTGGAAAGCCCCGACCTGCTGATGCTTGACGAACCGACCAACCACCTCGACATTCAGGCCGTGGAATGGCTGGAATCCTTCCTGAGAGATTGGGATGGCGCGCTGGTGGTGGTCTCGCATGACCGCTACTTCCTGGACCAGGTGGCCCGGACGATCTGGGAAATGACCCCCGCACTTGAGGTCTATCGCGGCAACTATTCCGCTTATCTGACCCAGCGGGAGGAACGCTACGCCCGCCGGTTAGCGGAATATGAAGCCCAGACTGCCTTCATTGAAAAAGAACAGGAATTCATCCGGCGCAACATCGCCGGCCAGAACACCAGCCAGGCCAAAGGCCGCCAACGCCGGCTGGAACGCCTTCTGGAAGATGCCCGCCTGGCCCCGCCCCCCAACGAACCCCGGCGGATGCACATCAATCTGAACACCAAGGGTCGCTCTGGCGACCTGGTGCTGCGCACCCACAGCCTGCAGGTCGGCTATCACGACGAAGGCCGGCCGCTTTTTGATTGCCCGGATCTGGTGCTGATGCGTCAGGAATGCGCCGCCATCATCGGCCCCAACGGCGCGGGCAAAACCACCTTCCTCAAGACTATCCTTGATCAGATTCCACCTTATACCGGGACGACCCAGTTAGGCGCCAGCCTTGAAGTTGGCTATTTTGCCCAGGCCCATGAAGGCCTGAACCCCGAAAATTCCCTGATGCAGGAGATCAACTCGGTCGCGCCCCAGCTGTTACCCGCCGAAGTGCGCAACTTCCTGGCAAAGTTCCTCTTCACCGGGGATGACGTCTTTCGCCGGGTCAGCACCCTCTCGGGCGGTGAGCGCGGCCGCCTGGCCCTCGCCAAGCTCTCCCTTTCCGACGCCAACCTCCTGCTGCTGGATGAGCCCACCAACCACCTCGACCTCCCGACCCAGGAAGTGCTCGAATCGGTGCTCTCCGGTTTTCCGGGAACGATCTTGCTGGTTTCGCATGACCGCTACCTGATCGATTCGTTGGCGACCCAGATCTGGGAAGTGGAACCCCAGGGACAACGCTTACAGGTCTTCAAAGGCTCCTATACCCAGTTCAAAGCTCAAAAAGACCGTCAGCAGGAAGAACAGGCCAGGGCTGAAAAACTGGTCCATTCAGCGGAAGCGGAACATCACAAAACGCCCAAGGCAGCAGCCAAAGCCGTCCCGGCATTATCAAAATACGAACGCAAAAAACGTCAAAGCCGCCTGGCCGAGATCGAAGCCGAACTTCAGACCCTCGAAAAGCGGCAGGCTGAAATTTCATCCCATTTGGAAACACCCCCCGATGACCCGGACGTGGTACTGCATCTGGGCGAAGAGTATATGACGCTTCAGCAGAAGATGGACGTCCTGATGGCGGAATGGAGCCAAATCGAGGAGCAGTTATCCGCTGCATAACTGTTGCAGTCATTCCTTGCACATGACCCACCGCAAATCCCATAAACCTTGAAATTTTGGTGTCTATATTGCACCATCCCCCTTCTGCATGTATGATTAACCTATTGAATTCGAACCATCCCGGAGACTGAATGTCCTCAAAATGGCTGCACTGGATCATCCTTGGCTTGCTTTTCTTCGCACTGGCGGCCACCCCCACCCCGGCGGAATCCAATTCCGGTGAGACCGTGGTTGTCCGTGTCCCTGTGGATAGCAGCCAGATCAATGCTGAATCCGCCGCTTCGGTCACCAGCCAAATCGCCGCGAAATCCCAACGGGTCATTGATTACGGCAGCTTCCTGTGGATCGTGATGGACCCCGCTGATCTCGCCAGCCTCGATTCGGCCGGCATCCAGTACCAAACCATTGATAATCCCTACACCCTGACTCTTGGCGGGCAAACCTTTGACCCGCTGGAAGGCGTCCCGGCCTTCGATCAGGGTAGCGACAGCAAATCCCGCGCAGCCGATGAACCCGGACCGCATCTGGTCCAGTTCTACGGCCCCACCAAGGATAGCTGGCTTAAAAAGCTGGAGGCTTCCGGCTTGGAAGTCATCCAGTACATCCATCCTTACACCTACATCGTTTGGGGAAACCTCAGTGGCCTGACCCGGGCCAGCGCGCTGGACGCCGTGCGCTGGACGGGCAACTACCTGCCCGCTTATTCCCTCTCCGCGGATGGCTTTATCCAGAGCGCAGACCCATTGCTGGTGAAGGTGATGACCTTCCCCCAGGCCGGTCTGGATGAAACCCTCAGTGCGATTGAAGCGTTCGGCGGCAAGCTCCAAAGCGTCAGCGCGGATGCCGACCCGGATTTTGACCTGGCAACCTTCCTGATCCCCGGCGATCAACTTGGCGCGATTGCCCAGCTCTCCGGCGTTTATGCCATTCAACCCGTGCCGCTGGATGGCGGTGACCGCGGCGAAATCGGCAATCAGGTCAATGTGAACAACGTGGATGGGAGCAATATCGCCTACACGGGTTATCAGGATTGGCTGGACAGCGTGGGCCTCTCCGGCGAGGGCGTGATCATCGCCAATGTGGACAGCGGCATAGACCAGACCCATCCTGATCTGGTCCACCGGATCATCTCCTGCACGGGTTCCACTTGCGG
>CAYUSC010000150.1:0-5944 GCA_964447265.1 uncultured Candidatus Brevefilum sp. | reverse complement strand
GTGACGGATTCGACCAGGCCGCTGGTTTCAGCGTAGAACGGGATTGCAAAAGTCTCCTCCGGAGTCAGGGTGTCCCCTGCCCGGTAGGGCATCGGCTGTAACAGCGTCCCCTCATCGGTATTGACCGAGAGGGTCAGCGCGCCGGGGATATTCTGATAAATCCACTCGCTGGCTGCGGCCCGGGGTTGGGTGCGGGTATAAATCCGGCTGAAGGCAAAGGCCCAGGCTGCCGTAGTGAGCACCACACCCACCGTCAGCACAATTCCAACAATGCGAATTAATTTCGGTCTGAGCGTGACGAACCAGACCTTGATCTCCTTGCGGGCTATCCAGAGCTGAACCAGCCCCCACCCGGCAAAGAACGCCAGGGCCGGATAGATCAACATCTGGTAGCGCATTGAACGCACCCAGGAAACCGACTGCCAGATGAAATACAGTCCGGTGAATATCCAAAGTGGCAAATGGCGTCCACTACCCTTCTTACGCAGGATCACCCAGCCCATACCTAAATAGGAAAGCCAGGCGGTGATTCCCAGCGGCAGCCCAAGCCCCCACTTGACCAAATTTTCGAACGAGAAGGTCAGCGGCCGCCGGGCCCACTGCAGGGCGGGTGGGAAATCCACATCGCCGGAAGCCTGCGCCCGCAGACTTTGCAGGCTGGCCCACCAGCCTTCGTTGATGCCCATATTGAAAAAGCCCGGCCCGTTGAAAGCGTAGGGTTGACCGATGCGGAAAACGAGGAAGCTGAGCACAGCAGCCACAACGACATTACGCAAAGCGAGGAAAAACGCCTTTTCCCGCGCTTCCTCATCCAGCCGCCTGATGCGAACCCATTCCGCCAGCGGCAGCACCAGCGCCACCACGACCGCGTTGATCTTGGAAGCGGCAGCCGCGCCGAGGGCCAGACCAAACAGCAGGTAGGGCGCCAGACCGATAAAAACCCTTGAAAATTTGGACTGTTCTTCCCGGAACTCGGGTTCCGGCCGGGTGAGCGCCCAGACCGCGGCCCAAACCGCGAGATAGGCAAAGGTATTGGTAACGGCATCCACCGTGGCGAAGTGCGAAAGTTGGATCGGCAGCACGGCAAAGGCATAAAATGCCGCACCTAAAAGCCCGACCCATTTTCCCGAGAGCCGTTTGCCAATCGCGAAGACCAAAAGAATTGTCAGAATGTCAAAAGTTGCTGAAAAATACCGCCCCACAATCGTAATGGGATCATAACCCAATTGCCCCAAAGCTTCTCCGATGTAGTGCACCATAAAAATCGGTAATGTTCCATAAACGAAGAAGCCAAATCCCTGATTGGCAGGATTGAGCGGTGAATTATTCGTATCGAAATATTCGCTGAGGCTGCTAACCGAAGTGATCCTCGATTGAACGTTGCTCAGATGGCGCTCATCGGGGTGCATGTGTTGATTCTCATCCCAGTTGACCCCAACCATGCGGAATGAAGCACCTGCCACAAGCGTGAGGATCAGGCCAATGATAACAACGATATTTTGCCAGCGATTAGAATGCTGCCCCGCGGGTTGGTTGGAAGAATCCATCATCAGGGGGTTACTCCTTGCGAAGGGGGAACGGTGAAGATCATAAAGTCTTTGTATTCCACAGCCGAATCATATTGTCTCAGGACGCCATCGGGGAAGGTCGCCTCAAGAAGGTCAATATTCTCCTGATCGTTGACATTCAGGAAGAAGATCTTGGCCCGCGGGTCATCGGCAGTGGCTGCGATTTGATCCGTGAAGATCGCGTAATCCCACCCCGGTTGACCCGAGTTGATCGCCACCAGCCGGGAATCAATCCAGTAGGGATAGCCCACCACATAAGTGGTCTCAGGGCTGCCTTCGGTCTCAATGAACAGCCTGGCGACCTCGCCAATTTCCGAGGTGTTCCAACTGGCGTCCCGGTAGATCGTGTAATACTGGTTGAACACTAGATCATAGTTGTTCAAAGCTGACCAGATCAACAGAAAAGCCAGCACAGCATACACGGCCAGCCTGCCGATCCGCCCCTTCAGCTTTTCCTTCAAGGTCCGGATGGTGGTTTCCAGCGCCAGGCCAATCACTACGAAAACGGGCACCACGGCGCCGGCTGTGCGGTTCAGGCAGGGGTTCTCCCCCGGATAGGCCAGGGAGAGAATGGAAGGCATCAACAGCATTGGGATGGAAACCAACAGGAAGAGATCCATCCAGTTCCGTTTGCGGATATAGCGGATCAGCAACCCGGCAGTCCCCAGGAAATACAACGCGCCTGAAACCACCTCCAGGGCGGGCCGGTTCGGGACGGAATGCGCCCAGATCACGCCGTTATCCCAGAAGAACATGATGCTGGCCTTCCAGAAATTCTGAAGGAAGATCACAATCGGCGAGGTTTGGAAGGCCACTTCCCCACCGGTCAGGCGGGAGAAAGCCCGGTAACCGAAATTCCCCGGATTCGCCAGCCAGTAACGCAGCAAGGGCAAAAACACCACCATCGAGACCAGCACGATCAGGATCAGGATATAAAACGTCTGCAACCGCCGATCACGGGCAGGCTTGTGCAGCAGATAAATCAAAATTCCCATCACCACGAAAATCGGAACAATCCTGAAGGGGGTATAGCCATGCAGCCCAATCCCCAGGAACAGGCCCGTCAGCAGGATATCGTTGATATTCTGCCGCCTCAGGCCGCGGATCATGAAATACATCACCGGCGCGGTGAAAAGCGGGTAAAGCGGGATGCGAAGTGCTAATCGCGTAAATAATAATGGCCAATAGGCGATCCCGGCCATGAAGACCGCTCCCAGCCCGACCCATTTATTTCCAACCTCCTTACCGAGGAGGTAAATGAAAAGCAGGGTCAGCAGGTTTGTGAATACCGCCACCATTTTAAGATTCAGGAAGGAAACATCGAGATTGAACAGCGCCATATAGGCCGCGGTCAGGTAATAATGGATCATCTCCCGGCCAGTGTTGCGGGGGAAGAAAGTCGGCCGCCAGCCATTCAGAACATCGTTCACGTCCAGCAATGTCTCGGCATGATCCGATACCATCTCCGGCGGCACCGAATCCAGGCGGTAGAAATTGAAGAACAGGATCACAGCCACCGCCGCCAGGACAATCAATGTCCAGCGGGTGATCTTCACCTGTATGCC
The DNA here is from genome assembly GCA_964447265.1 of uncultured Candidatus Brevefilum sp. Lineage (GTDB taxonomy): Bacteria > Chloroflexota > Anaerolineae > Anaerolineales > Anaerolineaceae > Brevifilum. The sequence continues at coordinate 2,811 of CAYUSC010000150.1, read as the reverse complement.
ATTAGCCGTAAATTTCTCCCAGTGCTCCCTGAGGGTCAGGCGCGGTCCCGGTTTCGCTTTCCAAAAGGCCATGAAAATGAAGACCAGCGCCAGCACCCAGAGCATCGTGTTCACGAAGCCCATCGTTCCGGTGCCAAACAGCAGGAATGCGAAAACCGCCAGGATGATGCCCACTAACAGATATTGCGCTTTGAATTCAGTCTCCATCGGCTGGTCCGCATCAGGCTTCAAAGCAGGGAGCTGCCATTCCTTGCGAAGGATGGCCGCCAGCAGGCAGCCCAAAGCGCCTGCATAAAGCGCCAGTCCCGGCCAGGGAGTCCGCCCGGCGGAAGGTTCCAGGGTCAATTGAGCCACCAGAGCCAGACCCAAAGCGGCAAAGGTCAGCCAGGGGAAATGTGATATCCTCTCAGGAGTTTCCGAGGGTTCCGGTGCGGCCTCTGCCGGTAACTGTTCCGACTCCTGCCGGTCCCAAAAACGCAATTTGGCGATGAAATGATCCCAAACGCTGGGTTCGGTCAGTGGGGCTGGATCATGCGAATCAGACATAAATAAATCCTGGAATTTTTGAATTAATGCGTTCTGGATAGGCTATCGGAAAATATCATACTCCACCACGTTACCCCTGACAACCCTGCTGATTGGCTAAACCGGAGCGCTTTAACCTTCCCGAAAGGCGAAAAGATACCCAATATCGTCATGGACGAAATTCTCCCAGACGAACACCCGATACCCGGCATCCAGCAGGGACGCGCCCAGGGTCAGGTGGTTGCGCTCTTCGTCCAGATTGTGATATTCCATGATGATCCGATCAACTTTTGAGAGGGTCTCCTGCACTGCACCCATCAGGATCGGATATTCCGCCCCTTCACAATCCAGCTTCAGCAGGTCAATCCGGTCGATATTCTGCTTTTCCAGCACATCCTGCAGACTGACCGCGCTCACTGCCTGGGGCATTCTGTCGCCGCCAGCCTGGTTACTGGAAATTTGGAGCGGCTCACCATCGGTCTGATCCAGAGTCACCATCCCGGCTTCTCGCCAGACGGCCTGCTCGAACGGCTTGATATTCTCGAGATGATTCGCCTCAATGTTTTTGCATAGAAGTTCAAAAGACCCTGCGAAGGGTTCAAAGGCAAGCACCCGGACTGACGGGTGACTATGCGCAGCCAAAATCGAGAAATCGCCCACCCCCGCGCCGATATCCATCAATGTCCAGCCATCCTGCACCTCACCGCCATACCTGGTGTAAAACCGGTCAATGAAAGTTTCTTTGACCGCCCAAAGGTCCATCGCCCCGCGGATCGCCAGGCGAACAGGTGGGTTGCGCAGGATCACTTCATGTTCTGCAACGTCCTTGCGCCGCAAGAGTAATCCCAGCATCGCCGGCCAGTTGCGCACGCCGCCAATGATCTCCAATACCGACCAAAAATAATAGGCCCATTTTCTAAGGGTTCTCATGCAGGCCTCCGGGCAATGAAATAAGTACAAACGCCCTGTTCCGAGCGGGGATCATCCAGTGTCTTGCGGGTCAGCGCCCAGGGGATTGCCAGGTTCCAGCGTGTGGGCACCAGCACCCATTTGCCAAACACCTTTTTGCTGAACAGTGCGGGAATCCCCAGGGGGTGCCCCCATTCCAGCACATGCAGCGCTTTCGGTGGAAAATAATCCCAAGTTTGCTCCACTTCTAACCCGGCGGCATTCAAGCGCCCTTCCCAAACCTCGGGCGAATCGGTGTGGGCATGGCGGGCGATTTTATTAAAGAAACGGCTGTATCCGGCCGCCAGTTTATGCAGCCCCAGCTTATTCAAGACCTGCCGCCCCCACAACAGTTCCGGGAAGCGATGGTTGGGCACGCAAAACACGAACTGCCCACCCGGCCGCAGCACCCGGGCAACTTCCGCGATCACCGGTTCAATCTCTGGAATGTGTTCAAGCACGGAGATGCTGGTCACCGAATTGAAGCTGGCGTCGGCTGCCGGGATCTGAGCACCTTCTCCCAGCACGAGCATCCGGTAGGCATCCCGTATCCGCGCTTCTTTCATCGGCGCGACCCAGGGGTCCAGGCCGATGTCCGGTTTGCGATTGAAGGCGACCGAAGCAAAATGTCCGTCACCGGAACCAAGATCTAACAGTGGTTCAATCAGCGGGATCTCTTGCAGAAAGCGATCCTCGACCGCCCGCAGGAAGCCGCGGAAATAGGGCAGGCTGGAAATATGCCGCCAGAGGATTTGATCGAGCGCGTCCTTGTCCAATGCTTGCTTTTCATCCATGTTTCGATATTACCTCTTCAAACAGCGATTCATAGGCCCGCGCAACCGTCTCGGGTGCATAAAAGGCTGCTAATTTTTCAACGGTCTCGGCTGAGACCTGACCTTCACCCTGGATCACCTCGATTACAGCCTGGCCAAGGGCTTTCGCATCGCGGATCGGCACAATCTTGCCCATCCCGGAGGAGAGCACCGGTTGGCGCACGCCGGGCAGGTCAGTTGCCACCGCGGGCGTCCCGCAGGTCATCGCTTCCACCTGCGCCATCCCAAAGGATTCAGTGCTGTTGGTGCTGGGTAGCACCAATACTTCGCTGAGATCAAACAGGGCTCGCTTTTCTGCGTCCGTGACGACACCTAAAAACTGCCAGCGGTCACCCAGGGCTTCCGCCTGTGGCAGGATCCGGTCACGGTAAGATTCTTCGCCCAAGACATTCAGGTAATTACCGCCATAGATCACCCGCGCCTCGGGAATAGCCGTCAGAATATCGGGCATCGCCTCAATCAGATATTCCACGCCTTTTTCCGCTGCCAAACGCGTCAGCATCCC
>CAYUSC010000149.1:0-5966 GCA_964447265.1 uncultured Candidatus Brevefilum sp. | reverse complement strand
GAGGTTATCCCATTCAACCGTTCCCGAAGGCCTTTGAGTGGATAGGCCGGGGATATCTGGGTGTTTTCCCAATTCCCGTGATCATCATGGCCGTGATTGTGATCATTGGATATGTCCTACTTTCAAAAACGAAACTTGGCCGTCATATTTACTACATTGGCAGTAACGAAAAGGCAGCCAGATTGTCCGGGCTGAATGTTGACGCAACTCTGCTCTTTGTGTATACGATTGCCGGATTCTTCTCCGGTTTGGCGTCTGTGGTCCTCATTTCCCGACTGACATCGGCGCAAAGCAATATGGGCAGTGGCTTTGAGCTGGATGCGATCGCTGCGGTCGTGATTGGCGGTACGAGCCTTTCGGGTGGGGAAGGGTCTGTATTGGGCAGCTTAATTGGTGCTGCATTAATGGGAATCATTAAAAATGCGCTGATTTTATTGGGCGTCAATGTATATTGGCAGTCGGTCGTTATAGGATTGGTCATTGTCTTGGCTGTATCTATTGATGCTTTTCGAAAATCAAAGCGAAAAATCAGCTTCAAGAAGTTGGCAGGAAAGATCCAGATCTTCCGCCAGCGTCTTGCTTCTGAGAGAAAATTCCGAATGCAATTCATTGTCCTTAGCATCGTGGTTGTAGCCTTGGTAGCTCTTGGTTTTATTCTTCTACATTTGAATGGCAGCCTCTTCGGTGGCAGTGAGGATAATGAGGATTATCAGCCCACGACGATTCCAGTATTTATTGATCCGGATAGATACTATGCGTTGGGTGAAGAGGTTGTTGTTTGTGATAATCAGATAACGATCCTGAACGCTAATTATGAAAAAGTAAACGATACGACGCTCGTTGTGGTTATGGTGCAGATTGACAATTTATCTGATCGCCAGGTACCAATAAATTCTTTTGATTTCACAGCTGTAGACTCATCCGGAAAAATTTATACCGATGTGGCCATCGGTAGAACAGAAACACCCCTGGGAAGTGACCGAATTGACCCGGGAAGCCAGATAGTGGGTGCGGTGGCGTTCACTGTACCAGATGAATCTACAGAATTGATCCTGATCTGGCAACCTGGTTGGTGCACCAGCGTGGCGTATATGGATATTTTTAACTAAGGTGAAAGGAGTAACTAAGATGGTGGCTAAAGAGTTTGGGGAGTTATCTCATATCTCTATCACAGCACTTATCGATAATATGACCGATATGTTGCTGAACAGCAAGGATGGCGTTTCGCGATATACCCAGGAAAGCGGTAAACCCTTGATGGCAGAGCATGGCCTTTCCTTCCTTATTGAAATAAAGGATATAGGGAAATGCATCTTGATGGATGCCGGGATTACGGAAGTTGTCCTTTTAGAAAATATGCAACGGATGGGGATTGATCCTAAAAGCATTGATGAAATTGTCCTGACCCATGGGCATCCCGATCATATCATGTCTATGACGAAGGTGATTAAAGAAATTGCCGGTACGCCAAAGGCGAAGAATTGGGATGAGACAACTACCAATGAAGATGTTCAAGCCTGGATAGAGGCCCAAAAAGTGCCCCTGATCTGTCACCCTGCGGCATTACGTGAACGGTGGAAACTGTTCCCGGATGGTAAGAAATATGGCCCAATGATCACACCGACTGAAGAGTGGGAAGCAGTTGGCGCAGAATTGGTCCTGTCAGATGAGCCGCAAAAACTCGCCGATGGATGCTGGACAACGGGATATGTTCCCAGAGAGTCCTTTGAGAAGGCCGGGACGCCAAAGATCTTTGGTTATCGAGATAGTGAAGGTTTTCATCGTGATTATGTGGAGGATGACCTGGCAGTTATTGCCAACGTAGAAGGGAAGGGGCTGGTCATCATTTCCGGTTGTGCTCATTCAGGCATTATCAACACAATTAACCAGGCGAAGGCGATCTCCGGTGTGGACAAGGTGTATGCCATTATTGGCGGCTTCCATTTGATTTCTTCCACCAAGGAAGAGATTCAGATGACGGTTGATGAAGTTAAAAAGCTGGCTCCAGAGATAGTTGTCCCAACGCATTGTACGGGTTTTCCGGCAATTTTAGAATTTGCGAACCAGATGCCTGAGGCTTTTGTTTTAGGTGTAGTCGGAACTAAATATTCATTTTAATTTTTCCTGATCTGGAGGATACAAGATAATGAAGCTAAAAAATAAAGTGGCCGTTATTACAGGTTCTGCTGAAGGCATTGGAAAGGCTATTGCAGAAGAATTTGTCAATGAAGGGGCGAAAGTTGTTATTGCGGATATTAATTACGCTTTGGCAAAGCAGGCTGCTGATGAAATGGGTGATGCAGCTTATCCAGTTAAGGTTGACGTAACAAAGGCAGATCAGGTTGAGAAGTTGATGGCCGAGGCTGTCGACCATTTTGGAAGGATTGACATCCTTGTGAACAATGCCGGCATTGTCCGTAAGGGATGGGTTCAGGATTTGCCTGAAGAAACCTGGGATCAGGTTATTACTACAAATTTAAAGGGCACCTTCCTTTGTTCCAAAGCTGTATTGCCGGAGATGACAAAGAATAATTTTGGCAGGATCATTACGATTTCTTCGATCGCCGGCAAACAGGGTGAAGCGGCCGGGAGCGCGTATTGTTCCTCGAAATTCGGCCAAATTGGTTTTACCCAGGCGCTCGCATTGGAAGTGGCCAAGAACAACATCACCGTTAACGCGATTTGCCCTGGCCCGATCCCGACCCGATTAGGTGAATATGGCATTCGTGAAGATGCCAAACTCCGGGATCAAGACCCCGATGAATTCCGCGATTGGTTTATTTCCAGAACGCCGTTTGGCAGGCAAGGGACGCCGGAACAAGTCGCCAAAATGACTGTTTTCGTTGCCTCTGATGATTGTGACTTCGCCACCGGCGCAGCATTTAATTGTAATGGCGGTCTCATCATGCATTAAGTGCGGAGATGAAACCGTGTTATGGATAGGAATATGATGAGTGAAGAAAATTTAAATATTGCTAATGCAGATATTAAAGCCCTGGGAAGAATAGCCAATCAATTGCGTATGGATTCTCTTGAAATGATCTTTAGACGCCAGGCGGGGCACCCGGGCGGCTCCCTTTCGGCGGCTGAGATTGTTGCGACCTTATTCTTTCATACCATGCGAATTGATCCAATTAATCCGCATTGGGAAGATCGGGATCATGCCTCGGCGCTCCTTTATGCTGCGCTGGCGCATAAAGGCTATTTCCCTCTTGCAGACCTGAAAGAATGGGGACAGCTCGAATGTCATTTACAGGGGCACCCGGATATCCAAAAAACACCTGGGGTGGATATGACTTCTGGGATCCTGGGGCATGGTATAGCAATTGGCGCCGGGCTTGCGCTCGGAGCAAAGCAGCTGAACAAGGACTATCGGATATATACGCTGTTGGGGGATGGTGAAATTCAGGGTGGGATCGTTTGGGAAGGCGCTATGCTTGCGGCCAAGTACCATTGCGGAAACTTGACCGTCATTCTGGACTATAACGATGTTCAGTTGGACGGATTTGTTCACGATATTATGCCTATGGAGCCAATGGTTGAAAAATGGGCTGCTTTTAACTGGAATGTCATTGAAATAGACGGCCATGATATTCAAGCGATCCTTAGGGCGTTCGAGAATGCGAAATCTATTGAAGACCGGCCAACCATTATTGTTGCTCATACAATTAAGGGTAAAGGAGTGTCTTTTATGGAGAATGACTCCCGATGGCATGGAAAAGCACCTTCAAAAGAACAATTTGAACTTGCCATCGAGGAAATTGGAAGGAAGATGTAATTATGGGATTCATTTCACAGCGTGAGGCGTTTGGAAAAGCTTTAATGGAATTTGGGCATCAAGCACAGGACATCGTGGTCCTTGATGCGGATACATCTTCTTCTACCATGTCGAAGTATTTCGCAAATGAGTTCCCTGAGCGGTTCTATAATGTTGGGATTGCCGAACCATGCCTGGTTGATGTGGCAGTGGGCCTGGCTCTGAGCGGATTGGTGCCATTTATCAACGCCTTCTCAGCGTTATTATCTCTGAGGGCCTTGGAACAAATCAGAACGTGTGTCGCCTATGCAAACACCAATGTCAAAATTATTGCCGGTTATTCAGGTCTCTCCGATTATAAAGACGGACCAACACACCATACGATAATGGATATCGGTATCATGCGGATGCTGCCTGGCATGACGGTCATCGTGCCGGCTGATGAGAATGAAATCAAGGCCTGGCTGCCGGTGATCGCCGCGCATTCAGGTCCCGTTTTCCTCCGTCTCTCCCGGTCCGGGAGTGCGCCAATCCATGAAGCCATCCCTGAAGTCAGGATTGGAAAAGGTTTTCAATTGAGGGATGGTAGCGATCTGACAATCATCGCGGTTGGGATGATGGTTGCCCGTGCGATGGCAGCAGCAGACGCTCTTGAATCAGAGGGGATCCAGGCGGCAGTGGTTGAGATGGCGTCCATCAAGCCTCTGGATAAAGCGCTCATTCTGAAATCTGCACGTGAAACCGGGGCGATTGTGACAGCGGAAGAACACTCGGTTTTGGGTGGGTTGGGGAGCGCTGTTGCTGAGGTCGTAGCGCAGAATAATCCTGTCCCAATCGAGATGGTTGGGATTCAGGATACGTTCGCCCGGACTGGGCCAGCCTCGGATATCTTAATGGATGCCTATGGCCTGAGTGTTGCTAATATCGTTGAAGCGAGCAAGAAATCAATTTTACGAAAGAAGAATTAAGGAGGGAGTAGGATGCGAATCGCAGTAATCAACGAGACAAGTGCCGCAGATCGAAATGCCGATATTATGGCGGCTTTGGAAAATTCGGCTGGCCATGAAATTATCAATATCGGAATGAAGAAAAATTTCGATATCCCTGAACTAACGTACATCCATACGGGGTTTCTTTCTGCATTGTTGTTGCACCTAGGAATCGTAGACTTCGTTGTGGGCGGCTGTGGGACTGGTCAAGGCTATCTCAATTCCGTCCTTCAATATCCCGGAGTCACCTGTGGGTTGGTAGCTTCCCCGTTGGATGCCTGGCTATTCACACAAATCAATGGTGGCAATTGTATATCCCTCAGGTTGAATCAAGGCTATGGCTGGGCATCGAATGAGAACCTGAAATTTATTTTTGAGCGGATTTTTTCGGTTGAGAGAGGCTGCGGTTACCCCCCTCACCGCCAGGAATCTCAGCAAGAGTCGCTTAGGATGATGAACCAGGTGTCGGAAGCCACCCATAAATCATTCGTTGATATTGTGCTAAGTTTGCCTAAATCCGTTATCCGGCCTGCGATTAATTATCCGGGCGTGCTTGATTTGCTGGACCTTAAACACATGAGTAATGGTAGCCTGGCCTCGACACTTAACCGGTTAACTTAAGCAACAATAGGAATAACAAAATGCATTATTCCGTTGATACGCTTATTGATAGAGCAAGGCAGGCTCAGGCAACGATCGAATATTAGCGCCAAAGGCAGTGGATATTAGGGCTGCAACAATCGCTTGAGAATCATAATCTAGCGGCGGGTGATTTGATCAACCTTTACGGGTATGGGATAATGGGAGTCTCTATTGGGTTGAGAGATATGCCCTTGTGCTTGTCATTCAGGAACGCGTCACCCCACTGGATGTCGCCGTTGATGCCGCGGATCGCCAGGTTCATTTCGCAGAGCTTCCAGGTGGTGTAGTTGGATTCCTGGCCGTAGATGGAGAGGTCGGCTTTGGCCTTGCCGCCGTTTGCCATATAGTGAGACTCCTGTGATTGGGGCCCTGTACGAATATCATTAGCTAATCTATTATTGGATGAAATGCGGCGATTTTGTTTATTGCATTTTCCAAAGAATAGAACGAAGATATCAGAAAGGCCTGCTTGTTCATTGACAATCCAGCCTAACTCTAGTAAAATATTGGTCGCTTAACTTGTATGCGGGTGTAGTTCAATTGGTAGAACGTCTCCTTGCCAAGGAGAAGGTTGAGAG
>CAYUSC010000148.1:0-6021 GCA_964447265.1 uncultured Candidatus Brevefilum sp. | reverse complement strand
ATTCTCTCACAGAAGGCCTTTTTTATTATCTGTCTTGTCTAGTGGGTGCAGTTCACTTGTGGGCTCCTTTTTGATTCCTAAGAAGAAACCCCTTCCCTAACCCTTCCCCTCGAGGAGCGAAGCGACGAAGCCCCCGGAATAAAATGAGGGGGTGAGGAGAAGGGTTGGGAATCAAAAAGGACATACACAGAGGCCCGTCCCAACATTTAATCCAATTAGCTTACTGAAACGCATCCAGCCATTCCGGCAAATGGGCCATCAACCCATCCATGATCTCGCGGGATTGCTCCGCAAAGAAGGCGTAATCCCCATAGGCTTCCGCTTCGGTGGCATCCACCAGGTCGGAGACGCCCCGCAGGATCAGGCAGGGCAGGTTATTCTTCCGCGAAACCCAGGCAATCGCTCCTGATTCCCAATCCGCGGCTGATGCGCCATATTTTTCGATCAGCCCGGGGATATCCTCTGCCACAATGTCCCGATCGGCGGAGACCAGCGTCTTCCTGAGAATGGGTTGGGGTGGAGGTGTGGGCAGCCAATCCAGATTAAGGTTTACCGAGTAATGCTCGATAGCGGCTTCCGGGTCCGACATCTGTTCGATGATGTCATAGATGACTGTCTTTTCCGCCAGGATGATGGCCCCACGCTCAACCTCCCCGGTAAATCCCCCGCAGGTACCCAGGTTGATGATCCGCTGCGGCGACCAGTGGTCAAGGGCATACTGGGTGGAGCCGGCCGCAGCCACCTTTCCCCAGCCGCCGTGCATGAATTGAATAGTCTGTCTTCCGATGACGGCGCGAAAGGAATCCCCATAGGGCGTTTCAATTATTTCCGCATCAGGGAAATGGGGCAGGATACTCCGCCACTCCGCACCGGCGGAGATCAGGATACAGGCGTCCACTTTTTCTGCTGGCAAGTTCAGGCTTTCCTCCCCAGGGAAGCAATGTAGATCACGAACATCTCAGGCGGTGTCAGACCAAGAACGGCATCCGCGGCATCATCATCGTAGGCGCCAATCGCACAAATACCGCAGTTAATCGATTCAGCCGCCAGGTGCAGGTTTTGACACATATGGCCCGCATCCAGGTACAGATAACGATAGCTGCGCTCGGAATAACGCCAGACGGTGCGTTCAGGCACGGCTGCCCACAGGAAGGTCACGGCGCTGGTGGCGACCTGACGCTGCATCATGCAGGCTTTGGTGACCTCTTCATTTACCTGTTCATCCAGCCGGAGCGCAACCAGTTTGTGCTCCAGGGCAAGGAAGCGATACAGACCGGGATCCAGCCCCTCTACGCGGTTGATGGATAAATAAGTTTCAAAAGGATGCCGACAGCCGGCCGAGGGCACCGTCCGCCAGGTAACGTGACGTTTTTCGTCAATGCTCTTGACGCCCTGAGTTAGCCAGAGCAGGTAGGAAAGTTCTTCAAGGGATAATGAATCCTCGCTATAGCGGCGGAGGGAGCGCCTTTCCTCGATAGCCTTTCGCAGGTCATAGGTGCCCAGGTCAATATCGGCCGGTTTCGGTAAGTCAATCACCGGACGATGGGGTTCCAGGGGAATCTCATAGGGCGGTTGGGGTTTGCCCTGTTCCTGCGCAGATTCGTTGATGTTGGGGTATTTGGTCTCTTCGACAAATTCATAACCGTCCATTTTGAGCATTGGGCAATCTCCTTATTCTATTTTGTTTCTTTATGGATCACTTTCCAGTATTTGCGCTTGGTCCCATCGCCAGGCTCCTCGAATGTTGCGAACTCGAAACCTTGTTCAATCAGGTATTGGTGAGCCTCATTCTCGGAATTGGCGTTAGTGCCGGGATGGAGCAGGATCAACCCGCCATCGCGGGTGACCCGGGTCATTTCAGCGACTTCCTTCGGCGGGTCATAGCCGAAAACATGGCCGGACATCACAATATCCGCGATGTCATCCGGCAGAGGGATCTGCGTGATGGTGCCGTCGAGGGGGAAGACATTATCCAATTTGAGTTCATCCCGCTTTTCCCAGATGAATCGCCGCAGATTGGCGACTGGTTTGACCGCGTAGACTGTGTTGGCAATTGGGGCTACGGCGAAAGCCAGCCGTCCGGTGCCCGCGCCGATATCGACCACAACTTTATGTTTGAAATCCGCCATGCTTAATAGGGACGCGTTATCCCAGCCGTGGAAGTCCAGTCGGTCATATTTTTCCAGATCCAGCACATAGACCAACCAATCGTGGACCCGATCCAACACTTCAATTTCCGCCTGGCGGATCTCTTCCGGGCTGGCATCCACCTTCGCCATGTTCAGACAGCGATCTAAATAGCCCCCAATTGGCGGGTAGATGTGCCTGAGATACCAGTCAACGGCGGTATTGGCCTTGATGGCGGTTCCCATCTGCGCGTCCGGCTCACGGGCTGCGATATATTCAGCATGGATGGGTTCGAACAGCAGGAAGGCATTGAAGCTGACTTCTGTGACGTCTATCCAGCCTAGCTTTGCCATAATTCTCCTTTGGCTTAGCGGATGGCGGTTGCGATCATGGATAGGATCATGATCACGGCAATCGCCGCAATAAGGATCTGATAAAGCTTATAGGAAGTAGAGCGTTTCTTATTCGGTTGTTTACTCATAAATATTCCTTATTCCAATTGGACTTTTATGGATTGCGCCATTTCAAGGGTAATGCCCTTGATCTCGGCGATGGCTTCCGGGGTGGCGTTTCTGATCCCATCCACGGAGCCGAATTTTTGAAGTAGAGCTTTTCGGCGTGTTGGACCGATTCCGGGAATGACATCCAGGCGAGAGGCGAGGCCCAGGTTCTTGCGGCGCTTACGATGAGCGGTGATGGCGAAGCGGTGGGCTTCATCGCGGATGCGCTGCACAAGGTACAGTCCCTGCGAACGGCGCTCCAGATAGATCGAATCATGTTCACCGGGAACGAAGAGTTCCTCTTCCTGTTTCGCCAGGCCAGCCAGGGGTACTCGATCGATTAAATTATAATCCTCCAGCACCTTGATAGCCCGGCTGAGCTGGCCTTTGCCGCCATCCACGATCAGCAGGTCCGGCAGCATTGAAAAGGCCAGGTCGGGTTTCTTGCCCACATGGTCCGGCTCTTCGTGGGAAGCCCTCCAGCGGCGGAACCGCCTGCTCAGGACTTCTTCCATACTGGCGAAGTCATCCTGACCCAGGACGTTTTTGATATTGAAACGGCGATAAAGTTTCTTGTTTGGGACGCCCTGTTCAAAGACGACCATGCTTCCGACGCTGGCGACCCCTTGAGTTGTGGAGATGTCATAACATTCGATCCGGTTCGGCGGTTCGGATAGTTTAAGCGCCTCCTGCAGTTCTGCCAAAGCGGTTGATTGGCGGTTCTTATCCGCTTCCCAGCGGGTTTTCAGGGCGTTGAGGGTTTCCACGGCGTTCTCGGTGGCCATATCCACCAGTTCCCGGTTGATTTCCTGGTGGGGCACCGTGATCTCCACCTTTTCACCGGATTTCCGGCTGTTGAGCCAGGTGTTGATGATCTGGGCTTCTTCCAGCTCAGTCGGCAGCAGCACTCTTTGCGGGACGAAGGCGGCCTGGGAATAAAATTGCTTGACGAATTCACTGAGGATCTCATCGTCATTTTCTTCCTCGGTGCCTTCCAATACGAAGTATTCTCGGCCGATCAATTTTCCACTGCGAATGAAGAAGACCTGCACACAGGTCTCGCCATCCGCGCGGGCCATGGCGATCACATCGGAATCAGTCTGGTCGCTGCTGATCACCTTCTGGCGTTCAACGACTCTGTCAATCGCCTGGAGTTGATCGCGAATGACGGCTGCCTTTTCATATTGGAGGTCCTCGGCGGCTTTTTCCATCGCTGCATTCAGCCGTTGCACGACCGGATCAGTGCGCCCTTCCAGAAATTTGCAAAGGTCATCAATGATCTGGCGATAGTCCTGCTGGTTGATCGCCCCAATGCAGGGCGCCGTGCAGAGCTTGATATCGTAATACAGGCAGGCCCGGCTGTCCTGGCCAGTGATTTCCCGGTTGCAAGTCAGATAAGGAAAAATCTTCCGCAGCAGGTCAAGCGTTTGGTGGACTGCCCAAACGCTGGTGTAGGGTCCAAAATAGCGGCCGCCGTCATCCTGCATCTGGCGGGTGACGGTCACTTTGGGGAAGGGGTCCTGCCAATGGACTTTGATATAGGGATAGCGTTTGTCGTCCTTCAGGCGGACATTGTATTGCGGCCTGTGACGCTTGATCAGCGTCATTTCAAGAATGAGTGCTTCCAATTCGGAGCCGACCACGATCCATTCGATATTTGCGATTTCATGTACCAGGCGACGCGTTTTGCGATCTTCCTGGGCGGTGCTGTGGAAATAGGAACGGACCCGGTTGCGCAGATTGATGGCTTTGCCAACGTAAATGATCTTGCCGTTGGCATCTTTCATCAGGTAACAGCCAGGTTTATCCGGGAGCGTATCGAGGATCTGTTGGATGTGGTCGCTAATCTCCATAATTTCTCATTTTAGCACATCGGTAACGGAAAAATAATTTATTCAGAAGCAGAAATACGATAGAAATAAATAATCCCAGATTCATGGTCTGGGATTATCTGTTTTAGATTGAGTGGAGTCTAATCAATTCCAGCCAGTTTGGCCTCTTCAAGAATTTCCTTGGCCAAACGGGTGCCGAGACGGTTGGCACCGGCATCAATCAGCGCGAGGGTTTCCTGCAGGTTGTGGATCCCACCGGCAGCTTTAACGCCCATCACGCTTTGCGGGCCGACAACCCGCCGCATCAGGTCAATATCTTCGATGGTTGCGCCGGATTTACTGAAACCCGTTGAGGTCTTGACGAAATCCGCCCCGGCTTCCTTGCAGATCAGGCAGCTAATAATCTTCTCGTCCTTTTCCAACAGACAGGTCTCCAGGATCACCTTCATTAATCCACCCTGGTCGTGGACCGTTTCCGCCATTTTTTGGACTTCCTCAAAAATGAAGTTATATTCCCCGGCCTTCAATAATCCGACATTCATCACCATATCGATTTCATCCGCACCCATTGCCAGGTATTTTTTGGCTTCGGTGACTTTGATCTCGGTGGGGAATGCGCCCAGAGGAAAGCCTGCAACGGTGCCGGTCCGGACCCCGGAATCACCAAGGGTCTCTTTCACCAGTGAAGTGAAGATCGGGTTCACAAAGACGGTGGCATAGTGATAAGCTTTGGCATCCTCGCATAATGCGATAATCCGTTCGGGTGTCGCGCCTGTGTCATGCAGCGCGCAATCCAGATACTTGCTCAGAGGCGGTTTCAGGACTGGGGCGCAAGGCAAGGGCGGAAGTTCATGGTTATACTCTTCGGCAATTTCAAGAAGCTGTGAGATGGATTTCATATTCTATCCTTCGTTAGGGTTGGGGACTGCCATAAGAATACATCCACCTTTGGAGAAATTGCTTTCACCTCAGGTGGATGTATTCATGAGCATACGGATCGGGTATGTTCACGTTAAGCCTGGTAGTAATTTCGAACTATTTGAGCTTATCGCCATCATACCATTCGAGATGAGCGCCGCAAGCTTTGCAGTGGGCAATGTTCTTGCCGGTCTCGTCTTTCTTGATTGAGACATCGCCGCCGCAGGAGCAGCGCCGATAAATACTGAGGATTTTCCCACCATATTCAAGTATTTTGAGTTCGCCTTGTTCTTTAGGTGCTTCGTCTGACATTTGAGTTACCTCTGTTTTCCAAATCTTTCCATAAAAATGTGGGCGTACGAATACGCCCACATTTTACTACAAAACTAACTTCGTGCAATCAGCTTATTTCAGCAGGTTGCCAACGAAGGAGAGAATGTTGCCGAGGACACCGAAATCGGTGTCACCGAAGGAGGAGCCAGCCCATTCGGGGTTCAGACCACCGAAGGACAGGTAGGTGGTGCCAGCGAGCAGTGTGAAGATCACACCACAGAGGAAACCACCGAGGATAGCGCCTTTGCGGCCACCGGTTGAGTTGCCGAACACGCCAGCGGTACCACCAACGAAGAAGTGAATGATCATCG
>CAYUSC010000147.1:1868-6063 GCA_964447265.1 uncultured Candidatus Brevefilum sp. | reverse complement strand
GTCAAATGTCCGCGGGATGACAAACCGCTCACCTATCATAGCCGCAGCGAGCAACTGATCTGCCATACCTGCGGTTATCAGCGCAAAATGCCCAAGACCTGCCCCCAATGCGGCTCCAACCAGATTCGCCAATTAGGCACCGGCACGGAAAAAGTGGAACAGATGGTGCGGGAACAATTCCCGCAAGCCCGCACGCTGCGCTGGGATGCCGAGACCACCCGTAAAAAGGGCGCTCATGAGGCGATCCTCAACCTCTTCACCAACCACAAGGCTGACATCCTGATCGGCACCCAGATGCTGGCCAAAGGGCTGGACCTGCCCCTGGTGACCCTGGTGGGCGTGATCCTGGCCGAGGTAGGCCTGAATCTGCCGGATTACCGCTCGGGCGAGCGCACCTTTCAACTGCTGACCCAGGTGGCCGGCCGAGCTGGACGCAGCCCGTTAGGCGGGCAGGTCGTGCTGCAAACCTACGAGCCGGAAAACTACGCCATCCAGGCCGCTGCCCGGCATGACTTTGCCGGTTTCTATCAAATGGAACTGGCCTTCCGGCGCGAAACGCAATACCCGCCTTTCAGCCAGCTGGTGAAACTGGAATATCAAAACTCGGACCCCCGAAGGGCGGAAAGCGCAGCGGAAAACCTGGCAGCCAAGCTGCGGGAGTGGATCCGCAATGAGGACAGCCGGATTGAGATGATCGGCCCTGTGCCCTGCTTCTTCACCCGGCTTAACAGCCGCTATCGCTGGCAGATCATCCTGAAGGGGCAGGCCCCCACCGCGCTGCTGCAAAACCGACCCCTGACGGACTGGATTGTCGAGGTGGACCCGCCCAGTCTGCTTTAGCATCCATCCATATTTCAACCCCGCCGGTTAACACAGCGGGCCGCCTCACGTTATAATAGAAACAACAAATTCAAATGAATTCAACAGGATAAATCCCGTGCAAGCAATTAAGAACGGTTTCCGGTTCATTGGCGCCAGTCTTTCGCTGGCCCTCAAGAAGATCAAATTGCAGGAGCCCTGGTTCACCCTCGGATTGGGCGGGCTGGTGATCCTGTTTGTCTGGTTTTTGCCCATCGGTGCGGTAGTGAAATGGATCGGGTTGACGCCGCTGGGACTAACTCTGCTCGGGATATTGGCTGTGCTGGCCCTGGCGGATTTGATCCTTTGGGGTGAGATCACTTCCCTGCTCACCGCCCGCACCTTTGCCGCCCTCGATGCGGAAGAAGCCGTAGGAAACATTTCCAACCTGAAATTCCTCGGAACACACGGCGGCGCGGTCGTCCTGCTGGCGCTCACCCTCCCGCTGCTATCATTCGGCAGTTCGCTCCGCAGCCTGTTCGCCAGGCCGGAAGCAGCCCCGGATGAACGCTCCCGCTGGCTGGAAGCCCGCACGCTGGCCTTACCCATCACCGCCATCGAAGGCACCCCTTTCCCAATGACCCTGGATCGGCTCCGCCAAATTGTCAATGAGAATCTGATGCGTTTCCGTGAGGACCTGATCGCGGTCCGTCTGGCGGCCGGCCTGATTGAAGCTCTGCTAATCGCAGGTGGAATCATCCTTGGATTCGCGGTTGGCTTGAAGATCGCCGACCCGGCATCCGTCGGCCCCTGGCAGCGGGTGCTTGCCGCCGGGATCGCCATGCTGATCGCCTGGGTGCCCACCATAATCGGCATTATGTTCAGCAGCTTCTCCCGCGCCTGCTATGCCACGGCGCTCTATCAATGGGTTTGCAATGTGGCCGAAGCCCGCGCCAGTGATGACGGAGCTAAAGCCCAACCCCCCGCAATCCTGGCCCAGGTGCTTGGAACGGTAAGTCAGCGATAATAAGGAAAAATAATATGGTGCATCGTCAAGAAGTGCTCACCTGGAATGACGTCGATCAATTGATCGACCATCTCCTCCCCCAATTTGAATTGACATTCGACGGCATGATTATGATTTCCCGGGGTGGGATCGTCCCCGGCGGGCTGCTGGCCGAAGCGATGAATATCCAAAAGATCCTGATTGCCGCGGTGGATTTCCCTTCTGAGCTGACCGAAATGGAACGCCCTCGCCTGTTGGCCTGGCCCAACTTCCTGATGTTCCCTGAGGACAGCCTGGTGGATGGCGAAAGGATCCTGATCGTGGACGATGTCTGGGGATCAGGCCGGACGATCACTTCCGTTAAGAATCGGGTGGCGGCTGCGGGTGGCTTTCCCTATACCTGCGTGTTTCACTTCAACCCCTACCGCAACCTCTTTGGGACCAACCGGCCGGATTATTTCGCCGCCATCACCGACGCCTATATTGTCTATCCCTGGGAAATTGACCGGGACCCAAAAGGCTCTCTGCTGCATGACCTTTAGACACAGCTTGATGGATGCCGCCCACCCATGATATCCACGATAAATCCCCTGCTACGGTTTCTGACCGGGCAGGGTTTTTAATGCCAGAACAAATGAGGAGAACTGAACATTGAACCATCACTTTGAAATTGGAAAATACCGGCCGATCTACCTTTGGGGCGGCCCCGGCACCATCCGGATGAACCGCGTCAAATTCATGAATTACCCCGTGGACGAAGCCGCCCATCTGGCCGTCCATGAAGAGACGGCTGCCAAAGTGGTTGTGGAAGAGATGGACTGCAACTGGGTTCACCTGATGTATGACTGGGGATTCCCGCCCGAAGTGGAAGAGGAAGATTGGGAAGATTTCCGCAAAGGCGCTGAAGCCTATCACCGCCTGGGGTCGCCGGTCTTTGCCTATATTCAAAGTTCCAACTGCGTTTATGATGGCAGCTTTGTGGAAAAGGACTGGTACGCCAAAGACACCCAGGGCCGAAAGGTCTATTATTACTCCGGCCGCTATATGGTCGATTGGACGCACCCCGAATGGGTCCAGCATCTCAAAGACCTTGCCAAAGGCGCCCTGGAAAGAGGCGCAGATGGGATTTTCTTCGATAACCTCTGGTATGGCGAGGAACCCAACGGCCTGATGGGCGCCTGGATGGGCAGCGCGGGTTGTCACTGCGACCGCTGCCAGACAATCTATCACGAGGCCAAGGGCAAGACAATCCCGGATAAGATCCTCCCCGGCCGGGACGATGTCGCGGACTATCTGCGATGGCGGGCCGGTCAGGTGACCGCCACCCTGCAGGAACTGGCGGACTACGTCCACAGCATCAAACCCGATGCGCCGATCAGCGCCAATGATTTTGATGTGACCATGCGCAACAGCCCCCTGATCTACGGGCTGGATGTGGAAGCCCTGGCGAAGATCCAGGATTTGATCATGGTGGAGGATTTCGCCCTGCCCCGCTGGGATAGGGAGCCAAAGCCCCGCCTGGCCAATAACGCCCTGACCATCCACAACACCCAGGCCCTGATCGGCAAGGATGTCCATCTGAGCATCCTGGCCTATGATGTCGGGATCGGCTTCGACCCGGTCTACCCGCCCCGCCGTCACCTGCAGGGCATAGCAGAGGCCGCCGCGGGCGGCGCCAGCACCACCATCAAAGGCACCGAATACAATGACGGCGAGAAAATGACCATGCTGACCGACCCCGCCTACCATGCCCAGCATGCCGCGATTGGGAAGTACAACCGCTGGTTGGAGGAACACGCCGAGCTATTCAAAAAGAGGGAAAATATCGCCGCCATCGGCCTGCTGCACCCGGAAGAAACCCTCTGGCGGCACTGGTTCGAACTCGCGCCGATCTATCTCGGCACGGGGCAGGCATTAACCGTGGCGGGTATCCCCTGGCGGGTGGTTCGCCAGGGCGAGACGCTGGACGGCCTTTCCGCCCTGCTGACCTTCACACCTAGCGACCAGAATCTTGAAATTTACGAGAACGTTCAACATATCCATGTTCCCAGCCTGCCGGGCTGGGCATGGCGCAAACCCACCCTGGTTGGAAAGGGCGGCCTAGTCCACTCCCTGGTCCAATCTATAGGCCTGGGCCTGGTGCGGGCTTATCACAGCAGCAAATTCGCCCGGCACCTGATGGATCGGCTCAATATGGCTTCACTGGTGATCCAGACCAATATGTTCACCCTCCCACCGGCCGAATCGATGGAGGCACTGGCGCAGTCCCTGCCGGATGGCATTTATCCGAACGCCTCTGCGACCGATCCGGTGTTAATTGAGACCTGGCAAAAAGGCCGGCAGACTCAGGTGCACCTGATGAACTATGCCAACCAGCCGCAAAAGGTCACC
>CAYUSC010000147.1:0-1768 GCA_964447265.1 uncultured Candidatus Brevefilum sp. | reverse complement strand
GACCGCAGCACATCTCGGATGGGACGCCGGCGGCCTTTCATCCTGATCGGCGGGGTGACCGAAGTGCTGGTCTTCCTGGGAATCGGCGTGATTGCCGCCACCCTGGAAGGCCCTACGGGCTATTGGGTTCTGTTTGGTACCTATATCCTCTCAATGCTCTCCTCCAACACGGGCCATGCCGCCGCCCAGGGCCTGATCCCCGATTTGATCCCCGAAAACAAACATGGGATCTTCTCCGGCATCAAAGCCTTCTTTGAACTTCCCGCCCCGTTGATCTTCGTCTCCTTTGTCATCACCAAGATGGTCGAGGCTGACAATATCTGGGGCGCCTTGCTGGTGTTGAGCGGCGTGGTGCTCACCTGCACCCTGATCACGATGTTTGTGCCGGAAAAAGCGATCAAACAGCCTCCTGAGAAGATGGATTGGAAGCCAATTCTGCGTCTGGTGGCGATGACCGCCGTTTTCACCATCATCATCCTCGGCTCAGGTGAATTGGTACAGTTTGTCAACGGCTTGGCGGTGGATTTACCTGACACTACCGCCCTGATCGTCACCGCCGCGATGGGCGTGGTCGGCATGGTTATTGCCGTCGTACTGGGCGTCTGGGCCAGCGTGTCCATCAGTCTGGGCGGCGTAGAAAAAGGCGGCACGGATAAAAAATCCTTCACCTGGTGGGTCATCAACCGGCTGGCATTTTTGGTCGGTTCCACCAACCTGGCTTCATTCGTGCTTTACTTCCTGCAGGAACGCTTCCCTGAGCTGCAGGGCGCTGCCGCGGCAGGTCCGACCGCGATGCTGGTCATGTTCGTGGGCATCGCCATCCTGATCTCCAGCATTCCTGCCGGCTGGCTGACGGATAAACTTGGTCGCAAGCCGCTCTGCGCTTTCAGCGGTGTGCTGGCAACGGTGGGCACCATTGTCGTGGTTGCCTCGGTCAGCATCACGATGCTCTACATCGGTGGGCTGATGATCGGCGTCGCCATCGGCATCTTCTATTCCGCCAACTGGGCTTTGGGAACCACTATGGTACCCAAGAAGGAAGCCGGACGTTACCTAGGCATCCAGAACCTGGCCGGGGCGGGCGCGGGCGCAATCGGCGCTTATATCGGCGGTCCGATCGGCGATGGCGTCGGCTTCACCGTGTTGATGGCGATCTTCGGCCTGCTCTTCCTGATTTCCACCCTGGCGCTGTTCGGCATCAAGGATCAGCCCCCAGCCTCCGGTGAACCATCCGTTGGGGATGCCATCGTGGAAGCGGAGTAACCCTGCACCAAATTCAAAATATAAAGATGAGACGCCCAATTGGGCGTCTCGTTGTTTATGTATAGGTCAAGCTTCCCGTGTGACGAATAAGTCACGTAGATGGCTATGCCATCATACGTGACCTACATTATCTCTGGATATCCATCATCGCAGTTCCGCGTAGGTCACGTGCCGCGCAGCGCACGTGACAATCATAGAAAAAGGGCGCTCACCAGGAGCGCCCCTCCGTGTTTATTCCCATCCAATTTGTAGGTCACGCTTTCAGCGTGACGTACTTTTACCCCTTTTTCTTCAATTCCACCACCATCAATGACCCAGGCGGCAAGTCCAGATCCAGCCAGGCAAACCGCAGCCTGGGCGCTTTAATCGTGCGGACCGACACCTTCTCCGGCGCGTCTACCGAATTGGCTGCCAAAACGTCCGGACCTTCCATTAACCGGGCCTCCACGACCCGGAATTTCCGGTTGCCTTCCCCTTTGAGGTTGATCATCACCTTCGCCTGCCT
>CAYUSC010000146.1:0-6240 GCA_964447265.1 uncultured Candidatus Brevefilum sp. | reverse complement strand
CCTCTGGTTTGCCAGCTGTCGTGCCAACGGCATAGCTGGGTAGCTACGTCTGGCAGAGATAACCGCTGAAAGCATCTAAGTGGGAAACTCGCTCCAAGATTAGATCCCTGTAATCCAGTAAATGGAGTAAGATCGCAGGTAGACCACCTGCTTGATAGGC
Source organism: uncultured Candidatus Brevefilum sp. (assembly GCA_964447265.1). Classification (GTDB taxonomy): domain Bacteria; phylum Chloroflexota; class Anaerolineae; order Anaerolineales; family Anaerolineaceae; genus Brevifilum. The sequence goes on along the minus strand of CAYUSC010000146.1, from coordinate 6,080 downwards.
AGTATGTGTAAGCGTAGCAATACGTTTAGCTAAACTGTACTAATGATCGAGGGCTTCATCACGTGATGTGGAGAACTCGTTGCTTTTTCGCTACAATTCAATTGTTGTTACTATTCAGTGGTATCTTTAACATTTTCTTTGTGAAATTGTCCCTTGGTGATTTGAGCGGCGAGGGTACACCCGGTAACATCCCGAACCCGGTCGTTAAGCTCGCCAGCGCTGATGGTACTTGGGGGGTAGCCCCCTGGGAGAGTAGGTCATCGCCAAGGGACTTTTTTCTTTAAGGCAGATAAAAGTCCTTGCGCACCTCATCCGTCATCATCCCCTGCAAGATTCGTTGATTTAGTGTATAATAAAGCCCCGGTGCGTCCAAAGCGGTTTACGCGCCATTCTGCCTTGGGAACGATACAAGGTTGGCATGGTTAAACCTCCCAACCCGTGAAGGTTCTCCATATATCACCTTTTGGAAGGGAGGTGAGGGTTTTGGCTCGTGTCAGTTTACGGCCAAATGAGTCACAAGAGCAATTGCTCCGGCGATTTCGAAAACAGGTTGTCAAGAGCGGTGTGTTGAGCACCATTCGCCGAAAACGTTGGTTCATTTCAAAGAGTGAGTTACGGCGTATTGAGAAGAAAAAAGCCATCCGGCGGTCTCATCGACGTGATTGATCGTTTTAGCTTTACTGATCAATGGAGGTGTAATGGCAAAAGAAGATGATAAAATTACGGTAGAAGGCACGGTGATCGAAGCCTTACCTGGAACCCAGTTCCGAATTGAATTGGAAAATGGCTCTGAGATCCTGGCTTATCTTTCCGGCAAAATGCGGCGGCATTATATCCGGATCTTGCTGGGTGATAAAGTTCGCCTGGAAATCTCACCCTATGACCTGACCAGGGGCCGTATCGTTTATCGTTATCGCCGCCATCCTGCATCTCTCAGAGAAGAATAATATTTAGTAAAAATGCCCCGGGACTATACCATGTTCCGGGGTTTTTTTATTTAATCTTCTATTGCGGGAAGGATTCCTTCCGCGGTAAAATGGCTTTATGTCCGACCCACAATTTTCTCCCTTCGTTGATTCCCCCCACATTCGTACGCTTGATGTTACCCGTGATCTCAATCCCGTCGCTGATCTGATTGAGTTGTGTTTTCCGATCCATAAGGATCGGGACGGGCAGACTTATCTCAAGCAGATGAGGCGCGCAGCACGCGATATGTATTACCTGCGCTGGCTTTCTTCAATGGCGGATCTAAGCGGTGATCGGATCGCTGGGTTTGTTTGGGAGGAAGAAGGTGAGATCCTTGGCAACATATCAATGGTGCCATTTAAGGAAGATGGACAGGTCATCCACATGATCGCCAATGTGGCGGTGCGACCCGACCAACGCCGCAGAGGGATCGCAAAGGCGCTGACCGTCCGGGTTATTGATCTGCTGCGGCGCAAACATGAACCGCGAGTCTGGCTTCAGGTGCGAGATGTGGATGAAGGCGCACAAGCGCTCTATCGCTCTGTGGGCTTTGAGGATCGGTTGAAACGGACAACCTGGCGGGTCCGGCCGGTCGACATTCGCAATCCAAAAGATTCGGAATTGGCTGGGGTTGTTGTTCGAAAGCGAAAAGACACGGATTGGGAGAGCCAGAATGCCTGGCTAAACGCCGCCTATCCACCTTCCATGCGTTGGAACCTGCCGGTCAAATTCAACCAGTTCGAGGCGGGGCCATTCCAGGAAATCAAGAATTTCATTGACGGCATCAGTTTGAAACATTGGTCAATCGAGCAGGGGGGGAGCCTCCGTGGGGTTCTGACCTGGCAAAAGACCACCACCTATGCCAATAACCTCTGGCTGGCCCTCGCACCCGAAGCGGATAGTGCAATGTTGACCAGCAGCCTACCGGAGATCTTACGAAACTTCTCCAGACGTCACCCCTTGTCATTGGATTTGGCTTGTGGCTCCTATTCCAATGAGTTGAATGGTCTGGGATTTAAAATATTCAGGACATTAATTTGGATGTCCCGAGAATTAAACTAGAAAGCGCCTCACAAGAGGCGCTTATTCTTTACAATGATGGATAGGATTAGAGTTCTTCGTCCAGGATCAGATCGACAAGATCAAGGAACTCCTGCCATTCTTCTTTAAAGAAATGCAGGGTGATGTTGTTTAATTCCAGATGGAAAGTGGTTTCGCTATCTGGCTCTTCGGCTTTCCAGGCCAGGTAATTCTCGGTTTCAGCAATTGTACTGGTTTCAGGTTCAAACGAGTCGGTCATTCCTATTACTCCTTAGGGCAGATTATAGTTCTATCGTACCATTTATAACACAATTCAAGGGTGGGTCAAAGGGTGCAAAATCAATCCTCTTTTGAATCCCGCCGGCGAGTCCGCTTATTTTCAGGATTCGCTTTCGTCTTAAAGATGGCTACGAGCTTCATAAATCGGGCTTTGATCCAGGCGCCAACTTTTTTGAGGAAGATGGGCAACCAGGCTTTGAACCGGTCCCACTGGGAATCGATAAAAACCGCCCAACGAGCAGGCTCTTTGGGTTCTTCGGCGTCCAGATCCTCCCAGGGCTCCTGATCCACCAGTTTCTTGTACAGATAGCCAAAGATCAGTTTTAAGGTGGCCAGGACGGGCGCTGCGAGCAGGATCCCGATAAAACCCAGCAACCGCAATGCGATCAATGCGCCCACCAAAACGAGCGCCGGGTGGACTTTCAGGTTTTCGGACATCACTTTAGGTACCAGGAGGTTATCCAAAATGGTATCGATCAGCATCGCACCGCCCAGCAGAATAATGGCGTAAATCCCTGGCGAGAGGTTGAAAATCGTCGGTCCCTGCAGGAGGGCGACTAGGCCATAAGTGATCCAGGTGATCCAGGCCCCAACATAGGGGATGAACCGGCCGATGGCGGCAATCAACGCCAGCCCGAAAAAGTACTGGATCCCCATGATCCCCAGGTAGCTGGTGTAGATGATGATCGTGATTAACACAACGATCAATTGGCCTCGCAGGAAAGCGTTCCAGATGCGGCTCAATTCCTGTCCCATCCGTTTCAGGTCAGCCGTATAACCGGGGATTCGGATGTCCAGGAACCGGTTGGAAATTCCCTCGGTTTCGGCCAGCAGGAAATAGGAGACCAGAAGCACAATGCCGCTCCAAAGGAGGACATTTGCTGCCCCGGTTGCCACGGAACCAGCCAGAGAACCCACCTGACTGATTGCCGGGCGGATGGTGCTCACGATTTCGGTGGAGATTTGGTCCCAGCCCAGTCCGGAGAGCGTAAAGCTCCAGGGGCCAATTGAATAAGTCTGACTGGTAATGTCATCAATCAGAGTGGGGATTTGATCGATATTTTGTTGAATGAAGTCAATCAGGTTTTGGACCTGATCGGCAATGGTCAGGCCGCCCCAGGTCAGCAGTCCCAGAAGCGCCAGGACGATGATGATATAGATCAGCGTGACAGCCAGACGCCAGGGGAGCTTGAAGGTCGTCCGGATGAAATTTGCTACCGGATAGAACAGGTAAGCCAGAATGAAAGCCAGGATGATGGGGCCGAGAAAATTCTGGAATTGGACCAGCAGCCAAATGCCGACCGCTACCAGCCCCAGCCCGACGACCAGTTTGGTCGTCCAGCTCCATCGGGGGGAGGATTGATTTGGATTTTGATTTTCGGAGGTTTGAGTTTCAGAAGTCACGTTTATTTTCTTTGAGTTGTAGATCTTGATGTTGGATGATTCGTTGTGTAATCTAATTATACAATACAGCGTCTTTCTACCCAACCCAAATCTTATACTTTAGTCAGCTATTGATACGGGTCAATAAATGGCTCATGAGTAAAAGGATTGAATGATTGCGTGATAAAATTAATCCGGATCTGAAAATATAAAAAAGGAGCAAAGGTATGTCTGAAAAACGAAATAGTTTTCATTGGCAAATCTATTTTGGGATTATGTTAATCCTGATGGGCGGGCTTTTTGTTGCAGACCTGTTCCTGGATACGCCCATATTGGAACAATATTGGCCCTTGCTGGTTGTGCTCTTTGGTCTGACCTTTATCGCTGAAATGCTGACCTCAAAGCGGCATGGAGCCGGTTTGGCTATCCCGGGCACCCTTATCATAGTGATTGGCCTCCTGCTCTTTGTCCAAAACAGATTTGATCTGTGGATCACCTGGACTTATGTCTGGGCGCTGTTGATCGTTGCGATCGGACTGGGCCTGGCGATTATGAACGCTTATCTCAGGAGAGACGGACTTCGTAAGGCAGCAGGTATTTTGATCGGGCTTGGACTGGTTCTCTTTGTAGGTTTTGGCGTGTTGTTTGAACTGATCTTCCAGGTCCGCGGTGCGGATATCTACAGCGGGATCTTCCTGGGGGGCGGATTGGTGCTCTTGGGGCTCTATGTCGTCTTCAGCCGTGCCTTGTTTGGCCGCCGCCATCCCAAAACAGCAAAGTCGAGAGCCCCCAAAGCGGGAGCTGTTGATGCGGTGGTCAAGGATGCTGAAGCGATTCCCAATCCCGACGGCAAGATCACCCAATTCATTCCGGAAGGCGCAACATTCTCAGGGTTGTTCTTCAAGAGCGTTGGTGAAGTCTTCATCATTCAAGGTGAACCCTGTGGGTTGAAGATTGAAGGCAGCGACGACCTGATCGAATCAATCCGGGTCACCGTGAAAGCGGACATCCTTGAAATTGATTACCATGCCGATTCCGAAGATTGGACCAATTTCCGCTGGGCTGATGGTGACCGGCATCTGCGATACTACATCACGATGCCCAAAATTGAAAAGATCATTATGGAAGGCGCCGGCATCCTGATGGGCGATTCGTTGCAGGGTGAAACCCTGACATTGACCCAGGGCGGCGCTGGTAAGATTGAACTGCATAACCTGACCTATCAATCCCTCGATGCGGAATTGGGCGGCCTGGGTGAGATCCTGCTGTCCGGCCAGGTTGAAGCGCAAAAGGTGGACCTGAGCGGGGCAGGCGGCTATGAGGCTGTTGAGCTGAAGTCGCAGGAAGCCCAAGTGGTGCTTTCCGGGGCCGGCTCAGCGAAGGTTTGGGCGGAAAAAACGCTGAAAGCCACGGTCACCGGGGCTGGCAGCATTAAATATAAAGGTACGCCTGAAGTTGAAAAGGAAAATACCGGCATCGGTGATATAAAACCGCTGTAAGGAAACAACGATGATGATCTATACCTTGACACCCAACCCCAGCATCGACCGTACACTGACCATCCCTGAGATCCAATTTAACAGCGTCCTCCGCAGCAAATCGGTTCGGCTGGATTGGGGTGGCAAGGGGTTTAATGTATCCCGGGCTTTGGCGCAATTCGGCATTGAATCGACGGCTATGGCCTGGGTTGGTGGGGGGACGGGCAAAATGCTGGCGGACGGCCTTCAACGTTTGGGCATTCAGACGGATTTTGTCTGGGTGGATGAAGAAACCCGCACCAATACCATGATCATTGAAGAGGAAGCGGACTGGCATATTAAAGTTAATGAGCCGGGTCCCTCCATTTCGGCCAACGATGTGGACCAGTTGATGCAAAAGGCTGAAGCCTACGCTAAAAAAGGCGACTTGTGGGTGCTTTCCGGCAGTCTGCCGCCGGACGTCCCCGAGGAGTTTTATGCGGACCTGATCACGATGATCAATTCCCGCGGGGCCAAGGTCTATCTGGATGCCAGCGGCGCGCCGTTGCGGTATGGCTGCCAGGCTGCGCCATTTTTAGTGAAACCGAACCATCACGAAGCCGCTCAGATCGTCGGCTTTGCGATTGAAGACCAGGAGGATGCCAAACGGGCAGCGCTGCCCTTCCTGCGGATGGGCGTGGATTATTTCGCTCTGACGATGGGGGCGCAGGGCCTGTTGGTGGCGAACCAGAAGGAAATGGCTTTTGCAACGCCGCCCAGGATCGTTGCCCACAACACCACGGGATCGGGCGATACGGCGATGGCCGCTTTGATCTATGCCCACCTCAAAGAGATGTCTCTGGTCGAGACGGCCCAATGGGCAGCCGCCACCAGCGCTGCTTCGGTGGAGACGGTGGGCGTCAGTGAGTTTTCAATTGAGCGGATCCAGGAGCT
>CAYUSC010000145.1:3013-6295 GCA_964447265.1 uncultured Candidatus Brevefilum sp. | reverse complement strand
GTGGGGGATGGCCCACAGGCCGGTCTGATTCATCAAATCCTTGACCCGCTGGGTGATCTGGTCCATTTCGCCGGGCGGATCAGTCAGGAGGAATTGCCAGCCTGTTACCACGCGGCGGATCTTTTTATCAGCCCTTCCCACAGCGACGGTTCATCCATCTCACTGCTGGAGGCGATGGCTTGTGGGCGGCCTGTCCTAGTCTCGGATATTCCCAGCAATCGGGAATGGGTCACTGCGGGGCAGAATGGGCAGCTATTCAGCGATGGCTCGGAAGTTGACTTGACTTCAAAAATGGTTGCATTGGCACGTGATCCCTTGCTCGATGAGCTGGGCCAAAAGGCCCGAATTGTCGCTATGGAACAGGCGGATTGGCGGCGGAATTTCAAGGAATGTCTGCGAGCGTACCAGCTTGCTGCAGGATGATCAATTTCGGACGCCTTCATAAAAACTGATTTGAGACGTGTTTTCGATAAAATGCAAATGATTTTAATTAACACGTTTCTTGTTAACAGTAGAGGAGAAAGTCATGAATAAGAAGAAGACCGCCCTGATATTGGTAACCACCGCGATCATCCTTTCAATCTTGGCTTGCAGCCTTCCAATTGGCCGCAATGCGAATGATAATGTGACGGGAGATGCAGCAGGTAATACATCATCTGTAGTAGTTGAATCAACAGAGGCCTCTCAGGTTGAAACTGAAGCTGTAGCCGAGGAACCGGAAGCCGTCGTCGAAAATCCTGGTGGAACGCAAGTCTACAGCGATAACGGCGTCCAGATCAGCTTGCCTGCCAGCTATGTGATGGGTGATGTGGAAACCGACCTCGCCATCCTCGTGGAAGGCATGATGGCCATGAGCGAAGAGGATGCGGACGACATTCAGGAGCTTTACGACAAGAATAAGGATGATATCCTTTTCTGGGCTTATGATTCCAACAGCCCCTCCAGCCACATGACCAGTGTGGTTGTGATGAAGAATGAGGAATTCGCCGGGATGTCCCTGGCAATGATTGCCGTCTTTTCCAACGCATTCGTTGGGGATGAAGTGGATTCGTTTGAACAGGCTCAATTAACTTTGGGTGGGAAGGACGTTCTGCGCTTTCATACCACTTCCGAGAATGCGGGTGTGCCCACAGCCCAGGCGATTTACATTTTTAATCAATCCGGGAAGCTCTGGGTGGTTGGTTTCTTCACGAACCAGGATCAATTCGAAGAACGGCTGCCCACTTTTGATGCCGCCATCGAATTATTTACTTACGCATCGGGAGAATAACCTTTGACCCAAACCATCGCCCGCAATCCAAATACCGTTGCCATTATTCAGGCCCGGATGGGTTCCAGCCGGCTGCCGGGGAAGGTGCTGCGGGATATTGGCGGGCAGCCGATGCTCTACCGTGTGGTGGTCCGCGCCCGCCATGCGCAAACGGTTGGCCGGGTGGTGGTGGCGACAACGACCGATGCCGGGGATGACCCGGTAGAAACGTTTTGCAATGAACAGGGATTTCCGGTTTTTCGCGGCGATCCCTTTGACGTGTTGGACCGCTATTACCAGGCAGCCCTGACCCACAATGCGGAGACGGTGGTCCGTCTGACGGCGGATTGTCCTTTGCTGGATCCGGCAGAGATTGACCGCACGGTGCTGGCTTTTTTGGATGCCGGGGTGGATTTCGCTGCCAACCGGCTGCCGCCGCCCTGGAAGCGCACGACCCCCATCGGGATGGATACCGAGGTGGTGACGATGGTCGCGCTCACCCGCGCCTGGCGCGAAGCGACGGCCAAGTATGCGCGTGAACATGTGATGCCCTATCTTTACGAGGAGCCGGGGCGTTTCAAGACTTTGCTGGTGGATCATATCCCGGATTGGGGCGATCTTCGGCTGACGGTGGACACCCCCGAGGACCTGGAGTTGATCCGCAAGATCACCGCCCATTTCGGGAACGGCAATGATTTTGGCATGGCGGAAGTCGTCCAGTATCTTCTGGAACATCCCGAGCTGGGTGCGATCAACGCGGGCGTGCAGCATAAAACGTTCAAGGATGTGGATGACCGCGGTTAGGCGCCGGTGTTATAATTGCGCCACTAATTTTTATTGAGGAGTTTCATGGCCTGTTTACTTTGCAGATCGGAACACAAGAAGCTATTTGACCGGGCGGAATCTTTTGGTTATCCCCTGGTTTATTATCAGTGTGAACAATGCGGTTTGGTGTTCCAATCGCAGGAAGAGAGCCAGGCTGCGGACCCTGAATTTTATGCAACCACCTACCGGAAAATCTATCAGGCCAATGAGGAACCAACAGCCAAGGATCTTTGGGTTCAGGACCAGCGTTCCCAGCATCTGATCACCATCGTACGCAAATCCGGAGTGAGTGAAGTGACGACTATGCTGGATATCGGCGCATCAGCCGGTGTGTTATTGCAGGCCTTTCAGAAGGCTTTTGGCTGCGCGGTTACCGGTGTGGAGCCGGGCGAAGCCTACCGGGGTTTCGCCGAGGAAAAGGGAATCCGCATGTTTTCCAGCGTCGATGACCTGAGCGAATCCAAACCTGAGCGTTTTGACCTGGTCAGCATGAGCCACGTAATGGAGCATTTGTCCGATCCGGTCGGGATGCTGCGGCTGATCCGGGAGCAATTGCTCAAGGACGATGGGTTGCTGCTGCTGGAAGTGCCCAATTTCTATGCCCATGACAGCTATGAGCTGGCCCATCTGGCCTGCTACACACCGCACACTTTGACGGAAGCCCTCCGGCTGGCAGGTTTCCAGGTGGTGCGCCTGGAGCGGCATGGCATTCCCCGTTCTGACCTCTTGAACTTATATCTGACCGTCCTTGCGCGGCCATCCCTGACCCAATCGAACCCTGACACGGTCCGCCCTGAGAAAAATGTCCGTCAAAAGCGAAAAATCGCGATGTTGTACCGGCGGTTCATCCAGAAACTGTTTCCGCACCGGGCCTGGCTTTCGCTGCCGGCAGAGAAGGGTGATTAAATGGCGCCCTTACTGACCCTGTTTACCACGCCGAAATTATTTGAGAATCCTCATATCAACACCATCCAGCGCAACACGCTGCAGAACTGGCTGGCGCTGGGTGATGAGGTTGCAGTGGCGGTGGTGGGTGATGACCCCGGGATTGAGCGGGTTTGTGAGGAATATGGGATTACCCACATTCCCAATGTGCGCACGAATGAGATGGGCACGCCGTTGATCAGTTCGATCTTTGAGCTTGGGCGCAGTTTGAATGATTCGCCGTTTTTGGTCTATGCCAATGCGGATATCCTCTTCCTGCCGGA
>CAYUSC010000145.1:0-2913 GCA_964447265.1 uncultured Candidatus Brevefilum sp. | reverse complement strand
CGGCGCTCGATTTTCAATGCAACGGACTCTCGATATATGTTGACCGAAAACGGCCTCAAACGGAAGCCTTTGGATTGGAAGGGCTTTTGGCGGGAAGTTGAGATCTTTCCCCTGATTCGGCTTCATTCCCGGATTCTGGGGATGTTGAGCTTTGCCATTTTTCATCCTGTGCTGGCCTTCAAGGAAGTTCGGGGCTGGCTGGCATATAAAATTAATAAGAATAAGGCAGGTTAGGCGATGCCGCGGATTGGGATAAACCCCTCACGGGATAAGAAATTGGATTTCAAGCCCGCCCGTACGACAGTGGCGGTGCTGGTTTATGCGCCGCATCAGGCTGGCTATTTCCAAAACAGGCTGGACGTGACCCGGATGACCATAGAAAGCATCCTCGCCAACACCCGTGAACCTTTTGACCTGCTGGTCTTTGATAACGGCAGTTGCCCGGAAATGGTCGATTACTTGAAGGCGCTTGAAGCCGAGGGCAAGATTGATTACCTGATCCTATCCAAACGTAATATCGGCAAATTGAATGCTTTGAAGATCATTTTTAACAGCGCGCCGGGTGAAATCGTGGCTTATACGGACGATGATGTCTTCCATCTGCCCGGTTGGCTGGCAGAGCACCTCAAAGTGATTGATACCTTCCCCAATGTGGGCGCGGTGACCGGGTTCTATATCCGCCAGCGGGTGGCAATGAGCTCTGAGAGCACTCTGGCTTTTGTGAACCGGCCGGAGATGGAAACTGAGCGCGGTCTGCTTATGCCCCGGAAATGGGAAGAAGAATATCTGATCAACAGCGGGCGCACCTGGGAGCGCTATGAACAGGAAGTGGCGGGGATTGAGGATATCATCGTCACCTATCATGGCTTGCAGGCCTGGGTTTCGGCGCACCATTTCCAGATGGTCTGCCCCAAGATCGTCATCCAGGAAGTCCTGGGCGATATGCTGCCTGAAGGGTGGAGCGAGGACATCATGGGCCGGATGGTGGAGATGGATGACCGGATGGATGCCAAGGGTTATCTGCGTTTCTGTACGCGGGAGCAGACCGTTCGCTTGATGGGCAATGCCATCTCGGTGGAAGTCGCCGAATTGGCCCGCAAGTCGGGGCTGGAGGTTCATGCCGCGGAACCGGTGAAAAAAGCGGGGGGACTGATGAGCCGCCTGCTCAAAGTGAAGTGGATTCGCTTCATTGTTCAGGGGATCGTCAATCGGTTCTATCGCTGGCTGAATGGTTGATTATTTCCAGTAATAATAATTTGAATAATGAGCAATAAGTTGTTCCCTTTTCGCCTGCGTTTTGATTTGTTGGGCTATTGATTTTTTGTTTTTCCAATCATTTGATTTTGGCAATGGATGATTTATGTTTGATTTTGGTTCGCTGCTGAAATTATTTCTTTGACCTGGTGGAAGATAAAAGTTATTATTGTGTTACCTGAAAATATGCATTCCTGCGCATCGGTTGGGTAAACCGAAGATTGCCGGGATAACAACCGAGAAGGATGGCTGAAGGATCATGATGGATAAAGAATTTGCGTCGTTCCGAGACCCAAGTGGATTTCTGTTTTACCAGGATGGCGTGCTTTATCGCCAGGTGAACCGGGAATACCAACCCCATTATGACAAGCTGATGGAATCCGGCCTGTATCAGGACCTGATTGAGCATGGCTTGATGGTGGCGCATGAGGAAGTGGATCTGGACATTGCGCCTCAGCCCGATCTGGCCTATAAGATCATCCAGCCGGAAATGGTCCGCTTCATCTCCTATCCCTATGAATGGTGCTTTCATGAGCTGCGCAGCGCAGCCTTGATGACCCTTCGGTTGGCCCGGATGGCGCTCAATCACGACATGATCCTCAAGGACGCCAGCGCGTATAACCTTCAATTTGTCGATGGCACCTGGAAGCTGATTGACACGCTTTCCTTTGAAACCTATGAAGAAGGCACGCCCTGGGTGGCTTATAAGCAATTCTGCCAGCATTTCCTGGCTCCGCTGGCATTGATGGCCAAACGGGACCTGCGTTTGAACCTGATGAGCCGCTTATTTATTGATGGCATCCCTCTGGATGTGGCCGCCAAGCTGCTTCCCTTCGGAACGAAATTGAATTTCGGGCTGATGACCCATATCCACCTGCATGCCCGCACACAGGCGCGCTACGCCGGCAAAGAGGTCAAGCAGGAGGAAGTCAAAGGCAAGATCAGCCAGCAGGCCCTGATTGGACTGCTGGATAGTCTCCGCAACACGGTCAAGGGCCTTTCCGTCAAGACCACCGGCACGGAATGGGCGGAATATTATGACATCACTAATTACTCCGAAACGGCCTTCGACGAAAAGAAAGCGATCATTGGCCGGTTTGTGGACAAGGTCCAGCCGGATGAGGTCTGGGACCTGGGCGCGAACAATGGCGAATTCAGCCGGATCGCCAGCGACCGCGGGATCTTCACCGTGGCTTTTGACATTGATGCGAACGCGATCTCAAAAGCCTATATCGGTGTGCGAAAGTCACGTGAAACGAACCTCTTGCCGTTGGTGATGGACCTGACCAATCCTTCCCCAGGCCTGGGTTGGGCGCATAAGGAGCGCCAATCGCTGATTGATCGCGGGCCTGTGCCCATGGCGTTTGCCCTGGCTTTGGTTCACCACCTGGCGATTTCCAATAACGTGCCGTTGCCCAAACTGGCCCAGTTCTTCAATGAGGTTTGCGAGAATCTGGTGATAGAATTTGTACCCAAGTCAGATTCTCAGGTGAAGCGCCTGCTGGCATCCCGTTTGGATATCTTCGAGGATTACACCGAGGAAGGCTTCGAGGCGGCTTTTAAGACCCAATTTAAAATTCTTGAAAAGGTCGCCGTCCCCGAATCGGAGCGAACCTTGTATCTGATGAGAGTGAAAAAATAGTTGTAGCAGGAAAACGA
>CAYUSC010000144.1:0-6303 GCA_964447265.1 uncultured Candidatus Brevefilum sp. | reverse complement strand
CCGCAGTACCCATTGGGTTTCGCCCTGCCGCACCAGGAAATTGAGGTTATATTCTCCCTGCGCCAAAGGCGTGACCTCAAAGGGTTGGCCCGCGCGCCAATTCGGGACGCCTTCCGGTTGGGCTTCCTGCAGGTATTGAACTGCTTTCGGGAGGAAATTTTGAATGGAAAGGTTGGGCATGATCGGCTCCTGAGTCCGATTATAGCAGGAATGGCTGCCATGCAGGGGACTATCGATTGCGCGTATAATAAAGTGTAGACAACGGGGTTGATCTGTCGCTTTGGGTGTTACCTGTCGGGTTGGATTAAGGAGGCTTTTTTGTCTCAGACATCTGCATTCAAAAAATATCCGGTTTTTATGATGTGCGGGCGGGATGCCGTCCGGCGAAAAATGATGGTGGAACTGGACCCGGAGGGGAAATACAAGTCCAAAGCGTTGCTGCCGTTCATGGGCAAGCGGCTGATCGAATGGCAGTTGGAAGCCCTGGCGCATTCTCCTTATGTGGAAAAGATCTATCTTCTTGGCCTCACTGCGGAGGATATCTCATTGAAGCACCCGGTGACGTTCATCCCGGTCAATTCGACGGCTAATGTATCCGAAAAATTTGTGCAGGGGCTGTCCTATCTGGAAGCCCAGGGCGAAGCACCTGAGATTATCGTAATCAGCTCCTGCGATGCGCCGGGGGTGAAAACGGGGCAGGTTAACCAATTCATTCTGGGGCTGGGGGAGCATCCTGGCGCGGATTTTGTGATCGGGCTGGTGCCGGAAAATGTGATGGAGACGGCTTTTCCCGGTTCGGGGCGGGTGGTTGCTCGCTTTCGGGATCAACAGGTGATTGCGGGTGAACTCTATGCGCTCAGTCCACACATGATCCGGATGCAGGAGGCCTTAATCGGCAATTTAAATCAACGCCGCCGAAAAATCAACCGCCGAAAGAAACGAATTGGCCTGGGACCTATGCTGAAGTTAATTGCTCGGAAACCCCGTTCCTGGGGGCTGCTGGCGAAATACGGTCTGGGACTGGCGACCCTTGCGGATGGCGAGCGGGCACTCGGCGCCGCTTTTGGCATTCGGATTAACAGCGTGATCATCCCCGAAGCCGGCTTTGGGATGGATATGGACCTGCCGGGGGATTATGAACGGCTGGAAACTTTTATGCAGATAACCCAGGGTCAGAATTAGGCTTCGTTAAGCGCTTCCTGCATGATCCCGCCGATCCGAACCCGTTCCACTTCTGCGGGGGTGTCCATGCGGGCAATAACGCTGAATTCAACCGCCTCACCTTCCGGCTTTTTCGCCCGGACCGTGAAGACGGTTTGAGACTCGAGGTCCGCTAAGCCGCTGATCAGGTAAATTTCCTCGCCTGTCAAACCCAAAGTCTCGGCGTTCTGACCCGGTTCGAACTGCAGGGGGAGGATTCCCATCCCCACCAGGTTGGACCGGTGGATGCGCTCAAAGGATTCGGCGATCACCGCCCGGACGCCTAAGAGGAGCGGCCCTTTGGCGGCCCAGTCACGACTGGAACCGGTGCCGTATTCCTTCCCGGCTATCACAATCAGAGGCGTCTGCCTCTGGCGGTAAATTTGGGAGGCTTCAAAAATTGTCATCACTTCACCCCCCGGCAGCAGGTGGGTGAAGCCGCCCTCCTTTTCGGGGGCCAGGCGGTTACGGAGGCGGATATTGGCAAAAGTGCCCCTGACCATCACCCGATCATTGCCGCGGCGGGCGCCATAGGAATTGAAATCCCGCTCGGCAATCCCCAATTCAGACAAATAACGTCCGGCGGGACTGTCAACGGGGATCGCACCGGCCGGGGAGATATGGTCTGTGGTGACCGAGTCTCCCAGCAAGGCCAGCACCCGAGCACCTCGGATATCGTCCAGAACGGGCAAGGATTCGGCGAGTGTGAAATTGTCGAAATAGGGCGGTTCTTTGAGGTAAGTTGATTGCGGGTTCCAGGGGAACAGGGCAGAAGGCTCAACCGGTGAGACTGACTGCCAGTTATCGTCGCCGGTGAAAAGGTCGGCATAGATCTGCTGGTAAAGCTCTGGTTGGATGGCTTTCATCAAGTCCTGAACTTCGGTTTCGTCCGGCAGCAGGTCACGCAGGAAGACAGACTCTCCGTTTTGATCGGTTCCCAGAGGTTCAGAGGTCAGATCGATGTCTACTGTGCCGGCCAGGGCATAGGCGACCACCAATGGCGGGGAAGCCAGGTAATTAGCGCGGGTCAGGGGGTGGATGCGGCCTTCAAAGTTGCGATTGCCGGAGGAAATGCTGGCGGTGACCAGCTCCGTGCCGTGCACTGCCTGCGCGACTTCGGGGGCGAGCGGGCCGGAATTACCGATGCAGCTTCCGCAGCCATAACCCGTCAGGGTGAAGCCCAGGGCATCGAGCGCATCCAGCAAGCCGGAATTTTCCAGATAGGCCGTGACCACCCGGGATCCGGGCATCAAAGAGCATTTGACCGTTGGATTCACCGCCAACCCCCGTTCGAGGGCTTTCCTTGCCATCAGCCCCGCGCTGAGCATCACCGTGGGATTGGAGGTGTTGGTGCAGGAGGTGATCGCCGCAATCAGCAGTGAGCCATGAGTCAGCGTGACCGTCCGGCCATTGATACTGACGGACACTTCGGGTTTGACGGCCTGCGCATTCAGACCAAAACCCTTGTCTTGCTTTGCACGGGCCAGATGGGCTTCAAAATCAGGTTTAAGATTGGGGATCGCGACCCGTTCGTTGGAGCGGAATGGCCCGGCCAGGCTGGGCTCCACCTTAGCTAAATCCACCCGGATGACCTTCGTGAAGCGAGGCGCGGGATCGCCGGTACGGCGGAAAAGCCCTTGCGCCTTGCAGTAACTTTCCACACGAGCCACTGATTCCGGGCTGCGGCCGGTCAGGCGGAGGTAATCCAGCGTCCAGCGATCCACCGGGAAGAGGGTCACCGTGGCGCCGCTCTCGGGGGACATGTTGGCGATCATCGCCCGGTCAGGGATGGAGATGGCATCCAGCCCATCGCCAAAGCATTCAATGAACTTGCCAACCACGCCCTCTTGCCGCAGGCGCTGCACGATGGTCAGGGTCAGATCGGTGGGCGTTGCTCCAGCGGGGAGCGCGCCCACGAATTCCAGGCCGATCACATCCGGCAGGACCACTTCAAGGGATTTGCCCAGCAGGGCGGCGATGGCTTCGATGCCGCCCACACCCCAGCCCAATACGCCCAATCCGTTAATCATCGGGGTGTGCGAATCAGTGCCAACCAGGGTATCGGGGAAGACGGATTCCGCGCCGTTCACCACGCGGTTTGTCACCACACTGGCCAGGCTTTCGAGGTTCACCTGGTGGATGATGCCTTTTCCGGGCGGGACCACACGGAAATTATCGAATGAATCCTGCGCCCAGCGCAGAAGCTGATAGCGTTCGCGGTTGCGTTCGTATTCCCGTTCGATGTTGCGGGAAAAAGCCTCCGGGCTGCCGGTGAAATCGACCTGAACCGAGTGATCGATCACCAGATCCACCGGGATTCTGGGCGCAATCTCGGCCGGGTCGCCGCCCAGCCGGGCATAGCCGCTGCGCATGGCCGCCAGGTCCACCACCAATGGCACTCCGGTCAGATCCTGCAGCAGAACCCGGGCGGGGTAAAAGGGAATGGCGGACCGGTCAGCGGCCTGGGGCTGCCAGTTCAGAATGGCATCCACCGCCTGGGCGGCGGATTGATCCTGGGCGCTGTGGCGCAGCGCGTTTTCCAGCAGGATGCGCAGGGAGAAGGGTAACTGCATCAGCCGGTCACCGGCAAAATCCAGCAGGTTGAAGGCAGGGGTGGGATTGGCGGGGGAAGGTTTCATGGGATTCTCCAAGAGGTGGCTAGAGAGATTGCATTTGGGCGATGAGGGTCTGGCCGAAGGCGCTGGTGGATAGGGCTTCAGCTTCGGGCATCAGGCGCTGGAGGTCGGCCGTGACCGTTTTGGCTGAGACGGCGGCTTTGAGCGCCTCTTCGATCAGGTCCGCGGCTTCCTTCCAGCCGAGATACTCGAGCATGAGTTGCCCGGAGAGGATCAGCGAACTGGGGTTAGCCTGGTCGGTGCCCGCGAGGGTCGGCGCGGTGCCGTGGGTGGCCTCGAAGAGGGCGGTGTGGGCGTCATAATTCAGGTTTGCGCCGGGAGCGATGCCCAGCCCGCCTACCTGGGCTGTTAGAGCGTCGGAGAGGTAGTCTCCGTTGAGGTTCATTGTGGCGATCACGTCAAAGCTCGCGGGTCGAGTGAGCGCCTGTTCAAAAGCCGCGTCGGTGATCACGTCATTGACGTGGATCTTCCCGGCTGCCAGCGCCGCACTCATTTCAGCTTCGGCCGCATCCAGGCCGAGAGTGGCCTGGGTTTGCTTGAACTGGCGCTGGGAATAGACCTTATCGCCAAATTCACGCTCCGCCAGGTCATAACCCCAGGAAGCAAAAGCGCCTTCGGTGAATTTCATAATATTGCCTTTATGCACCAGGCTGACCCGTTTACGGCCATGTTCGAGGGCATAGTTGAGGGCGGCGCGGATCAAGCGCTCGCTGCCCTGAAGGGAGATTGGCTTGATGCTGAAGGCGGCACTCTCGGGGAAGCGGATTTTGGCGAATTCCTCGGGTTGGTTTTCCGCCAGCCAGGTCTGGAAGGCCGCGTTGGCACCGCTGCCAGCCTGGAACTCAATCCCGGCGTAGAGATCTTCGGTGTTCTCGCGGAAAATGACCATATCAACCAGTTCCGGCTGCCGGACCGGGGTGGGGACGCCGGGTATCCAGCGAACCGGCCGGACGCAGGCGAAAAGGTCCAGCTCGCGGCGCAGGGCTACATTCAGCGAGCGGAAGCCGCCACCCACGGGGGTGGTCAGCGGCCCTTTGATCGCCACGTGATACAGTGCGATGGCTTCGATGGTTTCCGGCGGTAAGGGATTGCCCAGTTCCGCCAGGGCTTTACCGCCCGCGGGGATTTCCAGCCAGGCCAGGCCGCGCTTGCCGCCATAAGCCAGCCGGACCGCTTCATCCAGCACCGGACGGGCTGCCCGCCAGATATCCGGGCCAACCCCGTCACCCTCGATGAAGGGGATGATTGGATGGGTGGGGACGGCAAGTTTGCCGTTTGACAATGTGATGGTTTCTCCACCGGGGGGGAGGTTGAAGAAAGGTGATGCCATAACTGCTCCTGGAGGCGAAAACCCGAATGATAACAGTGGGTTAACGCCCGTTTTTGCTTATTGACAGATATTTATTTCCAACTTTATAATCATAATAACATCGAATTTTAGGACACTGTCCCTAATAATGGGACAGTCAGGAGATCAATGGCAAAACCCTCCAGCACGCTTGCCAACGCCATCCAGTTGATGGATTGCTTTTCCAAGGACGAACCCTATTTGGGCGTCCGTGAGGCGGCGCGCCTGACAGGGATTTCCTCCAGCACCACCGGGCGGGTACTGGCCTCCTTAAAGGAACTGGGTCTGCTGGTGCAGGATATGGAGACCCGTCAATACGCCCTGGCAGGCAAGGTGCTGGCCTGGGCGGAGGTCTATACCGCCACGGTGGACGTCCGGCGGGTGGCGCTGCCCTTTATCTATGACCTCCAGCGGTTCACCGGCGAAACCATCAGCCTCTATATTCTGGAAGGCATGGAGCGCGTTTGTGTGGAGCGGCTGGAAAGCGAACAGAACGTGCGGATGGTGGCCCGGGTGGGGCGGTATTTGCCGCTGCATGCCGGTTCGGCGGGGAAATTGTTCCTGGCTTATATGAGCGAGGAACAGCGGGAACTGGTCTTTGAGAATGAAAAGCGCAAGGTCTTCACCCCGATGACCATCACCGATCCGGATAAGCTGCGCGAGGAATGCGCGATGATCCTGCAGCGCGGTTATGCCCTCAGCCACGGGGAATGGACGGCAGATGCCTCCGGCGTGGCCGCCCCGATCTTCAACCAGCGCGGTCAGATGGTTGCGGCGCTGACGATCTCCGGCCCGACCCAGCGATTCACCCCCGATAAGGTTGATAAATTTTCCAATAACTGCATCCGAACCGGATTGCAGATCTCCCGATTACTCGGATATAACCCTCAGCAAAATCGAAAGGGCGTTCAGCCAGGGCGGCCTCGGTAGCCGCCAACTTTTATTGGTTGACCCTGTAGAAATCATATTGCGAGGTGTTATAATGAATAGTTGTAAGAATAAAGTTAGTTCAGCATATCCAGTTACAAAATCCAAATCAAATCTCACCATAGAAGATAGGATTGCCGCTCAACTGCCCGGCTGGCAGTACCGTCTGGCGCGGTTATTAAGACAATACGG
>CAYUSC010000143.1:0-6355 GCA_964447265.1 uncultured Candidatus Brevefilum sp. | reverse complement strand
TCACTTTCGTGACGATTAGAATAAATTTTTATTTGAACTTGGTGTGTATTTACTGTAGGTGTACTACAATAACAGTCTAATAAACTTCTTAATGTTTGTCAAGTTTTTTCATGATCAGATAAAGGAGAGGGACTACCATGGAAAAATCATATTATATTGGCTTGGACCTGGGCACAAATTCAATTGGTTTTGCTGCCACAAATCCTCAATATGAAGTTCTAAAATTCCATCAAAAGGCTATGTGGGGCACACGCCTTTTTGAAGAAGCCAGTACCGCGGCTAAACGGCGGGCATTCAGAGCTTCGAATCGAAGAAATATGCGCCGGGTTCAACGCATCAAACTCTTGCAGGATTTATTTAGTGGACCAATCTCAAACATTGATGCAGCATTTTTCCAACGATTGAAAGATAGTTTCTTTTTACTGGAAGACAAAGCTATCCAACAAAAATATTCACTTTTCAATGATCCTACCTTTACTGATGCGCAATATCATCAAAAATTTCCAACCATTTATCACCTCCGTTACGAATTGATGACAAGTTCTGAACCGCATGACGTCAGACTTGTATACTTAGCTTGTGCTCACTTTCTAAATAGACGGGGTCACTTTTTGTATTCTGGAGACAAATTCGATCTTTCCGGTCAGTATGAGATTCTTTTTCAGGAATTCCAGCAAGTTTTGGAAGAGCATTTTGAGGTCAATCTTCCAAACACGAACGCCAGCCAACTATTGAATGGTTTCACAGATTCAAGTTTGAAGAAAGCGGAAAAACTGCAAGTCTTGTCAGGTTTATTTGACAAGGATTCAGACCCGAAATTAATTAAATCTATCCTAAGTTTGCTCTTGGGTTACGATGTTAGGTTTTCTGCCCTTTTCGGTGAAGATTTCAAGGAACTTTCCCCCGGCAAGGTGAATTTTTCTGGTTCGGGTTTCGAGGATGAAAAGTTGGATGAAATCGAACGTGCCTTACCTGATGAGCAATTTTCAGCACTTAGTGTTTTAAATTCCTTATATAAATACTTCCAGCTTCAAATGGTTCTGAAGGGCAGCACTTCGTACTCAGAGGCTAAAGTTCGTGTCTATGAGAAGCATAAGGTCGATCTCCGTCGTCTCAAACGCCTGTTCATAAACCTGTTCCCCAAAACTGATTACAAAGCTTTCTTCAGTACTTCAAAGTCAGCAGAAAATAACTACGTCGCCTATTCAGGCCATCTTTCCCGCAACGGCAAAAAGTTGCCAGTCAACTATCGTTGTGACCATGCCGCCTTCCTGGATTTTCTGGCAAAAAAACTTAAAAGTTGTGAAACCCCCGATGCGTGTGTTCAAAACGAATTGGATTCCATCCGGACTGAGGTTGAAAACAAGACTTTCCTTCCACTCATCACCACCAAGGATAATGGAACAGTTCCCAACCAGTTGCAGGCCGCAGAACTGCAACAAATTTTGGAAAATGCCTCAAAGTATTTACCCTTCCTCTCGAATGTTCACGAAGACGGCTTCACAACAGCGCAAATGATCATGCAGCTGCTCACTTTCCGCATTCCTTATTATGTTGGTCCGCTTAACCCTGCTCACAGCGTATCAGAAACTGCAAATGATGGCTCACACCATGCCTGGATTGTGAAGAACCAAGCCCAACCCATTCGGCCGTGGAACTTTTCAAGATTGGTCGATGAAGCCCAATCCGCGGAACGTTTTATCAAGCGTATGACCAATAAATGCACTTATCTCATCGGTGAAGATGTTCTCCCAAGGGAGTCACCTTCTTACAGTAAGTACGCCATCTTAAATTTGCTCAACACCATTACTGTAGATGGTCAACGACTGCCCGTCGAAATTAAACAGCAAATTTTCATGGAATTTTTCCTCGAACCAAGGCATAAAAAAGCAACTCGCCACAATATTCTGGTATTTCTGCAGGCAAACGGCTATCTGGAACTCACTGATAAGCAACTTGGCGGCATGGACCTCGAGATCCCCGGTAACTTGCGCGGGCTTTCAGAATTGGAAAAAGCTGCACCAGATAAACTTTCACTGGCAGATAAAGAGAAGATTGTTTTACTCAATACGATCCTGCCGGATTCTGGCCCGCTCTTAAAACGAAAACTGGCAGCTGAATTTAAGGAAATACTAACTGAAGAAGAGATCAATCGTATCAGCCGCATCAAATTCAGCGGTTGGGGCAGGCTCTCATGGAAATTTCTCAATGGCCTCAAAACTCCCTGCAAGGATGGTCAGGAGCGCAACATTCTGCAGATGATGTGGGAAAACAACCTGAACCTCAACGAACTGCTCTCGTCCCAGTATAACTTTGGTAAAGCGATTGAAACCGCGAACGCTGCTTTACTCGGTGCTTGTAATAACCCGGGTTATGCCATGGTTAAAGACTATCCATCTTCGCCATCCGTAAAGAAGATGGTCTGGCAGGCGCTCAAGGTTACCAACGAACTCATCAAGGTGAATGGCTGCCCGCCCAAAAAAATATTCATCGAAGTTGCCCGCGAAGAAGGGGAGAAGAAGCGCACAACCTCGCGTAAACAGCAATTGCTGCAGCTCTATGAAAGCTGCAAAAAAGATACAAATGAGTGGGTGGCAGATAACATCAGCAAGCTCACCGCTCTACGTGAGGATCAACTGCGGGATAAAAAGCTCTTCCTTTACTACACCCAACTGGGCAGATGCATGTACTCGGGTGAATTAATCAGTTTGGAACAACTAAACGAAAAAGACCCCTATGGTCACGATCTTTACGACGTTGACCATATCTACCCGCGCAGCCTTACCAAAGATGACAGCATCCTCAACAACCTGGTGCTGGTCAAGGGGGTGCTAAACCGTGAGAAAAGCGATATCTATCCCTTGCCTGCGGGAACACGCGGTAGCCAATACGCTTTTTGGACTCAACTGAAAGACCAAAAGCTGATCACAGAAGAAAAGTACCGCCGCCTTGTCAGAAAGGAAGAATTGACCCAGGAGGAGTTGGCTGGTTTCATCAACCGCCAATTGGTTGAAACACGTCAGGCCACCAAGGCGGTTGCCGATATTCTCAAGCAGGTCTATCCCAATATCCGCGTGGTTTATGTCAAGGCTGGACTGGTTTCAGACTTCCGTTACAAGCAGGAAGGGTTCAAATTTCCTAAAACCAGAGGCATGAACGACCTTCACCATGCAAAAGATGCTTACCTCAATATTGTAGTGGGCAATGTTTTTGACAGCCGTTTTACTCAGGACCCGCTTAACTTCATTCGCAGAAACACCAGTGCGCACTACAACCTTGCAAAAATGTATTCCCTGGAAGTTAAAGACCCGCAGTCCGCCCAGCTTGCCTGGCAGCCAGGTGAAAGCGGTACACTGGCAGTTGTTTCTAAAATGCTTAAACGCAATAACATTCTTTTTACGCGCCAGACATTCCACCAGAAGAGCGGCCAGAATGGCGGCCTTTTTGACCAGAACTTGATGCCCAAAGGCCAGGGCCAATTCCCCATCAAAGCTTCAGACCCACGGTTTACCGGACAGGCCGGCATTGATAAGTACGGCGGCTACAACAAAGAAACCGGGTACAGCTTCTTTGTTGTGGAGCACACAGAAAAAAAGAAGCGACTTCGAACTATCTTCTCCCTTCCTCTCACCTGGGTCGCGTCTAATGGAAAGTCCGCGCAATCACTTACGAACTACTGCATTGACAAGCTTAATCTGATGGAGCCCGTTGTGATTCTGCATGATTTGCCTTATCAAGCCCTGTTAAGGGTAAACGGTTTCCCGTTCAGGTTAATTGCCAAAACTGGCAGCAGCCTTAAATTAGCCCCTGCTCTCCAGCCAATATTCCCAGTGGAAGTTGAAAAAACAATTCACCAGGTTCAAAAAGCAAAAGACCAAGAAAAAGACGATGAGATTTTTGGCTTGCCCAGCACGGAAGAAGCCTTGCAGCTGTACGATGTTTTCCATGCGAAATTGAGTAACCAACCCTATAACAAGGTTTCGGCCTTGCAGACACAAGTGAAAAACATCTCTGAAGGCAGGGAAAATTTCATCAAACTAACCCAAAAGGAACAGGCAAAAGCACTAAGAGAATTGCTGATGCTCTTCCAATGCAATGGTACGCTTAGCGACCTTTCTCTGCTTTTGCCTAAAGAAAAGGATGGCAAACCTGCCAACAAAAATACCCAATGCGGCATGATTACCCTTGGGCAGAATTTAAGGCCAGGCGCAACAGTCCAATTGGTAAACCTTTCTGCTACCGGGCTTTTTGAGAACGCTACAGACCTCAACCTGCCATGAGTTGGCGGACGGTCTGCATTACCTCGCGTGCCAAGCTGGAACAAAGCCTGGGATACCTGGTGGTGCGGGCGGAAACGACCACCCGCATCCACCTTTCTGAAGTAGAAATACTCATTATTGATACGCCTATGGTGGCCATTACTTCCAGCCTGATGGTTGAACTTGTAAAGAACAAAATTAAATTAATCCTATGCGATGAGAAGCACAACCCTACTGCTGAATTGCTCGATTATTACGGCACAGTGGATAGCAGTCTGCGCATTCGTGAACAGATTGCCTGGACCGCAGAGAACAAGCGCCATATCTGGACAGAGATCGTCCGTGAAAAGATTTATCGGCAGCAATGCTTGCTGATTAGAAAAGAGCAGCCAGAAGCCGCAGGGTTGTTGCAAGGCTATCTTGATGAACTGCAGCTTAACGATGTGACTAATCGCGAAGGCCATGCTGCCAAGGTCTACTTTAATGCTCTGTTTGGCAAGTCATTCTCCCGTGAGCAGGATTGCCCCACGAACTCAGCCCTAAATTATGGTTATTCCCTTCTGCTTTCCTGTTTCAACAAAGAGATTTCTGGTAAAGGTTACCTGACACAACTGGGAATCTTCCACGACAACCAGTTCAATCCGTTTAACCTTTCCTCGGATTTAATGGAGCCTTTCAGACCACTGGTGGATGAAAAAGTGCTTTCCATGCAGTATAAGGAATTTGGCAAGCAGGAAAAAACCACGCTCCTCAGCCTGCTAAATGATGAGGTGCAAATTATCGATTCTAAACAAAGAATTACTCAGGCAATATCCATCTACGTTGACCGTGCCGTTGAAGCCCTGGCCTGCGGACGTCAGGAACTGATGGTCTTTTACACATGTATCGATTCATGAGAGTTTTAGTTTTCTTTGACCTTCCGGTTGAAACTGCTGCCCAAAGGCGTGAGTACACGCGGTTCAGAAAATTTCTTATTAAGTCCGGTTTTTTGATGATGCAGGAATCAGTCTACTGCAAGATCTGTTTGAACAATTCAGGGGTTGAGTCGGTGCAGTTAGCCCTGGAAAAGAAGAAGCCCAAACATGGTCTTGTTCAGGTGCTTGTGATCACGGAAAGACAATTTTCAAAAATAAACTACCTGGTGGGTGAGAAGACAACAGATGTGCTGGATAGTGATGAAAGGTTGGTGATTTTATGAACCTTACACACCCCTTTTTTGAACGGTCATTAATTAGTGGTGGCTTTGGTGGTGACATGTTAATCTTGGAGAATCCTGAGATGATGTACCGCTTGGTAAAAGAAATGCAGGCACAATTATCTGGCGAAGATGGTAGGTTTTTGCTGGTCAAAGACGGAAAAGTTATTGCCATTGAGAAGTGCTTGCACCTTCTGACCAGTCCATTCGTGCTTGAACATAATCCACGCAAGGCGTTGACAGCGCTTTATAAACAATTGGACGAGTCGCTTATCTCTGCTGAGGTGGCTCTCAGGTTGGATGATTTACTTTCACAGATGCGTGATTGCCTGCAGCAAGCCTTGCCTGACAGCTTTGCTGAGTTAGACGACCTTGCCATACCAGAATGGGATTCAACCCTCAAGTACTTTGAAGTGAGATTCCAAACCAAGTATCAATCTTTGGTTGAAGAACTCAATGCCTATTTCAAGATGCTCAAACACTACTGTGGATTGGGATTGTTTGTTTGTACCCATCTGCTTAGTTATCTTTCCGTAACCGAGTTGGCTGGACTTTTCACTGAGGCTGGGTATAACGAATATAATATTCTTGACGTAGAGCCCAACTGGTTGGAAGGCCAACAGCCATTAGGAAAACAACTGATCATTCTGGATAAGGATGATTGCGAAATATAGAACTTTAAAAATCGCATAAGGCAAATTACACATTTCTCAATCGGTTGGTGTGCCGAAAAGCCCCATTTTCGGCGTAAATTTTGGGGTTTGAGCGGTGTGTAATTTTGTAGGGTATTAAAACGGTCATTTGAGTTCCTTCATCCACTCGTCAGTTTGAGCGGTGTGTAATTTTGTAGGGTATTAAAACTCACGCCGGAGATGTTTGCCGCGAGTTTGTGTTTGAGCGG
>CAYUSC010000142.1:3561-6359 GCA_964447265.1 uncultured Candidatus Brevefilum sp. | reverse complement strand
ATCCTTTTCCATGATAGCCTCCGATGTTTTCTCTCATTATACGAAGAAACCGCCAACCCAACTGGCGGTTTCAGGGGAATTTACGAGATTTTAAGCTTAATTCGGGGGTTTTTGGATCAATTCAAATGCAGGATCAGAGACCAGCCCTCACCGCTGACCTCTGCGCCTTCAGTGAGTGGGAATGAAGCCTCAACGGTCGGCGAACCCTCCCAGGGGTAGGTGTGCTCCACGCCCTCAACCGTGACGACAACGGTTTGCTGGCCGATCATCTCAATCAGAACGCTTATTGATCCTGTGCCATCTGCGGCGACACATTCGCCCGTGACGGTGGTTTCACCTTCGAAGGTCACTGCGAAGGAGCCCCAATCAGCGGTCAGGATATCCTCATAGTATTCTACAGGGCCGCTCCCTTCCACGAGATAAAGGTTGCCCTCCGGAATCACCTGGAAGGGTATGGTGGCAAAAGTGTAAGGCGAGAGTCCTACAGCTTCCGATGGGCCGATCAGCAGTTGCATTTCGAGCGTCCCGCTTAAATTGGTGCAGGGATTATTCGATTCCGGGGTGGCAGGAGCGATGCCCCCGGCATGCTCCGTTGGGGTGGGTGTGGCTTCTAGTGATGTCACTGCCCCGAGTGAAGAGAATGGACTACAGCTTGCCAACAGCGCGGTTATCGCAAGAATGGAGAACGCCAAAAGAAATGGTTGTTGGTTCCATTTACACATATTTCCCTCCAATATTGTTGAATTAATTATTGACTTGGGCTGGTTTTCCGTTGTGAGTGGTGTACCGACTGGGTTGAGGAATGGATTGAGGTTACAGAAGGCGTTGAAACATTAATGAGATTATCTGCCTATTAATTATATATCAGCCTGCTGGTCTTTTTCACGGTCAACTGAAATATTTGGGACGTTCTATTGATTTGATAATTTCTTGATGATCTCAGCAGGAGATGTCCATACATCTTCGATGAAGGCCTGGGTGGGTTTTCCATTCAACCAGAAAACTTCGCCGTCATCTTCCATATTGAATACGCCGCAAATTCCATTGTATTCTCTCATTAATTGGGTGAATTGATCCCGGATGGAACTTGAATAATAAAATAATTGACTCATCCGTGTGCCTGTGGTGCCAAAATTGAACAGGACCAAATCTTGAAGGTCCAGATTGATTTCTGGATAGTACTCAGATAAGTCGTTGTACACCGTCAGGTAAATATAGCCGACGGAGACCATTCGTCTGTTCTTGTTTTCGTCTGCAAATTCGGAATTTTGTGTAATTTCCTGACCATGTCCCCAATCCAGAATGGCGTCATCTTCATCAAAAATCAGAACGGTAGCAAATCCCAGCTCCGGTTCATCATATCTGAGGATCCTGTCTTGCTGAGGCCCTGATTCAAGAGGAATTTCTAAAATGTGGTCCGGAAAGAGGATTCGGGTTGGCGGGTCGTGTTTCTCCGCGAAGTTGGTGATCCCTTGCAGGACTTTTTCCAATTGATCCCGTTGAAAATAAAGCATGTAGGAATAATCCAATCCCATGGGAAATCCTCCTTAATCCATGCGGTAAATCCGCTAATAATCTTCCAAATGGAGGTCGGCAATGGCTTTGGACATAAAGAGACCGCAGAGCAGGGGTAGGGGGATCAGCATCCACCAGGTGAGTTTAAAATTTGATTGGAGCAATCCATTTGCTATTCGAATTGAAACTGCCAATACGCCATCAAGGCCGAATCCAATGAACAAACCCATGATCAAACCAGTGAGATATTCAATTGAGCGCTGTGGGTTCATGGAAGACCTCCTGTTATATCCTTATTGTAGCATTTATGGCCTGGGAGTTAAATGAAAAACCACCATTAAAATGGTGGTTCAGTGAAAGTCGGGGCGAGAGGATTTGAACCTCCGACCTCTTACACCCCATGCAAGCGCGCTAGCCGGACTGCGCCACGCCCCGATTTCAGAGTGATATTATAGCCGCCTTTGGATGATTTGGCAAGTAAATGGCGAAATTCGTTCACTTGCTGACCCAGCCAATGGCATACCAGGTCGGGACGATCATCACCCGTTCACCATTGGCACGAGCATCCCACTCATATAGCTCGAATTGGGCCAGTTCCGCTTCTGAAAGGGTATCCTGAAGGTCCGATCGGAGGACCTTCCATTCCAGCGATTCGCCCAAATCCGTTTCCTGCCCCTCTTCATTTTCAAGTGTGTTTGTGTAGATGTTGGTCAGCCCTGTCCGCTGGAAGAGGTCGGTCAACCTCGCGCCCATATCAATAATGGCGCCTTGGCGTGCCAGGGATTGAGTCTGTAAATGACCCAATTCATCCAGCGGCGGCGGATAGTCAATCCGACCGGCGTAATCTGGTTCCGCCAGGGCGATCACCGCGCCACCGGGACGGGTCACGCGTTTCATCTCGGCCAGCATAAGTAAGGGGTTCGCCACCCAGAGCAGCAGGTAGTGACAGTAAACCGCGTTAAAGCTGGCATCTGCAAAGGGCAGCCGGTGGCCGTCGGCCTGCGAGAGTTGGTAATCGGGATTATCAACCTGAGAAAAATAAAGACTGGGGCGGTCGATATCCACCCCAGTCAGGTTAAAATCAAATTCTTCTGATATTACACCCATCACTGCCCCGGTTCCGCAGCCGACTTCCAAAATTCGGCTGCCGGGCGTTAATCCCGCTTGCATGAAGAGGTGGCGGCGAATTTCAGCCGTCCAGCCGGCCTGCTGCTGAAAGCGGGCGTGCCAGTCGGCCAGGGTGAGTTCCGGGTTCATTTAGACCAGATCTGCTCCCATTCATC
>CAYUSC010000142.1:0-3461 GCA_964447265.1 uncultured Candidatus Brevefilum sp. | reverse complement strand
CCAAAACGGAGGGTGAGGTGGACGGTGGTGAAAAGGTCGTCAGGCAGAACGGTTTCCAGGACTTTCCAATCCCGATTGTCTTCCGGATCGAAGACCATCATGAAATGGTCCAATCCGCTGTTCAGTAAGGTTTCAAGATAGGCCTGATCTCCCAATTTCAAACCATCCGATAGCAGGCCGGTTACAAGACCCAGATCCTCAGCTTCCTGCAATAATTCAACCAGATCTTCTCGCAGTGTCGGTTCACCACCGGTGAAGAGGATGTGGGGGATGCCGGCTTTCCAGGCTTTGTGAAGGATGGTCTTCCATTCCTCGGTGGTCAGTTCCCGATCGACGCGATCCACAGGGGCATCGCTTTGCTGACTGCCTCCATCCACCCGGTAGGTCAGCGCGCAATCCAGCCGGTAAGGTGCGGAGATCTTGGCCTCATAAGGCTCCTGGCGTTCAATTCCCAGGTAGGTCACCGGGTCCAGGTCCGGGGTGTGGATCAGGGTTTGGATCTGGTCCTGAAAAGCTTCAAAATCCAGATGGATCTGTTCTGCATCTACCTGGTAACGTTTGGCGACCATTGCAACGATTACCGCTTCCGGCGTGCCCTCAATCAGGTGATAGGCGTATTCCACGGCAGTCTGGTTGAGGTGCAAAATGGTGGAGGCATTGATCACCAGGATACCGCTGCCATCTCCTTCAATCCGGAGGTGCAGCCGGTATTGGTCCCCCTGATCCGCCGGTGCAAGGTAGCTGTACATGCCCGCCGGGAGGGGTTGTTTGGGCGAGAAAAATTGCTTGACAGATTGAAAGAGATTGGCCATATCCACTCCGTTTATTTTGAGAAGATGGGATTCTGGATGGGTTGGATCGTCTGGTGTTCCCGGGCCAACGGGCAGCCCCCGCCGCATTCGGGGAGGAACTCGCAGGTCAGGCAGCCCTCCGGCACATCGCTCCGGTTGCGGAGGGAGAGCGCCAGGGGGTGTTCCCAGATCGATTTCCAGGGGTCCTGGAGCATGTTGCCCAGGGCTTGATAGTATGATTGGCAGGGGATCACATCCCCGTTCGGTTCAATACACATGTTATACAGCGCCGCCGTGCAGCCCTTCACGCCCAAATCCAGCTGCAAGGGGTTGAAATGGCAGTATTGGGTGGGCGTGTACCAGATCAGGCGCTGTCCCTGCGCTTCCGTGACCTCACGGGCGATTTCCAGCAGGGGTGGCAGGGCTTCTTCGGCCAGGCCGGTATCGACTTCTTCACCCTTTCCGGAATAGATCAGGGCGTTCAGGCCAACGGTGGGTACGCCCAATTCGCCCAGAAAATGAAGAGTTTCCCGGACGGTGGGGCTGTTGTGGGTCAGCAGGGTGGTGTTGGTCATGATATAGAGCGGTGAAGCGATCACATTGCGCACGCCGGCGACCGTCTCTTCCCAGGCGCCTCTGGCAGCCACCATCAGATCATGGATAGCCGGATCATGGGATTCGAGGGTGATCTGGACATGGTCCAGCCCGGCATCCACCAGGGATTGCACGAAAGCCGGATCCGCCAGCCTGCGGCCGTTGGTATTCAGGCCGGTGATCACGCCCAGAGATTCGGCATAGGCGATCAGTTCTGTAAGATGCGGGTAGAGCGTCGGTTCGCCACCGGTGAAAACGATGTGGGGGATGCGCTGATCCCAAACCCTGTCGATGACTTCTTTCCACGCTTCCAAACTCAGTTCGGGATACTGCCTTGATCGGGCGTTGTAGCAATGGCTGCAGTTGTTGTTGCAGCGATAGGTGATCGCCAGATCCATCCGGTATGGGGCACTGGGTTTGGCGCTGAAGGGGGCCGTGGTTTCCAGATCCAATTCGCAGATCGGGCAGGCGCCATCCGGCCTCAGGAGTTCTTCCAGTTGGTTGGTGAAGTCCATGAAGTCATTTTGAACGGCTTTGGCCGATATACTGAATTCCCGCTGCAGCGCTTTGGATGCCGTTTCGGGCGTCAAACCTTCGAGGTGAAAATAGGTCATCGCCGCGGCGGAGGGGTTGAGATGCACGACCCGGTTGGCATTCACGATCAGCAGACCGCGCCCATCCGGATCAATCCGGAGATGAATGCGGGTTTTCTCGTCATCGCCCTCGCGCCGGTAATGATATAACCCGGTTTTGGGCAGGGGCGTGCGTTGAAAAATCTTGGTCAATTTACCAGTAAAGGAATTTGATGGTTTCATAAGGTATGAGGAGCTCCTGGCGTTTCATGCGCCAGGAGCGATAGAGTTGGGATAATTTACCGGCCGCCGCCAGCACAGGCGCAGGCACAACCGGCGCAAGCGCAGGCACAGGCGCAGGCACAGCCACCGCTGCCGCCGCCACCCCGGAAGCCGCCGCTGCCGGATTTGCTGGAAACGGGGATCGGGTTGGTGCGGGTGGTGATGCCGCTGGTAAAGGAAGTCAGGTTACCGACCACGCCGGCTGCCATGCCCGTCACGCCGTTGACCACGCCGGCTGCAAAATCGGAGCCGGGAATGTGGGGCAGCGAGACTGAGCCGCCGCCTGAACCGCCGGATGAGGTGCCGCCAATCGATGGCGTGGAATCGCTCATGCGGCCGATATTACGGCGATAGGTGGGTGAATAGCGGGGCCACCACATGGGGACATAGACCGGGCTGCCCACAAAGGTGCGGCGGGTTCGTTCGGCATAATCGTCGTCCAGCATGGTCCATTCCAGAGTCTGATCGTAGTATTCGCTCTTGACCTCCGGTGTTTGGGCTTCTTCCACCATCTTCCAGGCCCTACGCATGATGTCTTCATAGTAGGCAATGGTCTCTTTGCGGCTGAAACCCTTCATCTTCTTGGAAACACTGTCCACCAGATCCACGATCATCTTCTGCAAAGCTGTCCGTCGCTTAGCATCTGTTTCCTTGAATGCTTGCAGGAAATCCACTTCATATTGATGCAGGCCTTCGGGCAGAGGATCAGTCACGGTCAACTTCAACGGTTCCGATTGTTCAACCGTGGCGGCTTCTTTCTTGATCGCGCCGAAGAGGACCATGGTCATGATCTTATCCAGGGGCTGTTCCATCAGGATAGCCGCTTCAACAGCCGTCAGCCCGCGTTTGATGCCATGACCTTCGATTTTCATCTTGGGCGGCAGGTATTTCATCTTGCGTTTTTGCGCACCGACCGTGCCCTGATAGATGCTCCAACCAAAAATGGTCACGAAGAGCAGGCCGAAGCCGAAACAGCAGATATTGCTGCCAAAGTCACTAAATATCGTTGAGATGATCCCGGATGAGCCTCCGGAGCTGGTGCTGCCGCCGCTGGGAATGGATGTCACGACGGTATCAGCGGGGATATATTGATCTGGGAAGGCTGCACCAAAGGTATATTGAGAATGCAGGTCGGCATTATTCGTATACCAGGAATAGTAGACTCGGTCTTCCGCCGCAGTCCGGCCGACATCATCGGGAGTATCTGCGCCAGGCCAGTTGG
>CAYUSC010000141.1:0-6505 GCA_964447265.1 uncultured Candidatus Brevefilum sp. | reverse complement strand
GCATCAACCACGGGCAAAGGAGGGAAATGGTCCATCAAGCCGGGTAAGCACAATCAATCGTAAAGCGATCAACAATTCAGTGGGACAACACGGAAGAAGACATGCCAAGAAAAATGCTTATCATTGGAATCCTTGTTACTATTATTTTAGTGACGTCAGGCTGCGGTTTATTCAATCAGGCCGCCGATAACGCCGCAGAACAAACCCAGGCTGCTTTGGATGCAACTGAAGAGGTTGCGGATACGGCCACCCCGACGGCGACGGAAAGCCCGACCGAGACGGTCACCCCGACCATCACGGCCACGCTGCCGCCGGCTGAAACGGCCACACCGACCAAATTGCCATACACCCGAGCCAGCCAGATGAGCGCGGAAATGGCGGGAGAATCCATCCAGGTCTGTGGCGAGGTCACCGGTTACGAAGAGATCTACTGCCCCAATTGTGTCCGGGGCTATTACGCTTACCTCACATTGGACGACAATTTCTATATCATCTCCTATGACTGGGCGTTCAGCACCAACTGGATTGGGGCGTATATCCAGGTCAAGGATACAGTCGAGACGATGGGAAGCAATCCCATCTTCGTGTTTGGCGGCACTGAGGGCTGGGACGAGACGGAATGCGAACTTATGCCTGATGGCACTTTGTCCTGTGATGGCGGGAGCTATTTTAAATTCGTTCCATACTGCGCCAATTAAACGGACAAGTGGCTGCAAGACAATAATTTTATAAATTTGCATTTTCTCGCTGCGCCGGGATGATTGCCGGAGTCACTGTGCTTTGGTCCCAAAAATTTCGTCAACCCTTGCCAGCCTTCCATAGAGTATGATTGAGGTGTCACAGGAAACCGATTTACGGCCTCTTGCTGACACCTTTCTTTTTTATAGATTCCTGTTGGTGATAGGACGATTCGAGGGTTTTAAATGGGAAAAGTAATGGAGTATCTGGTATGGCGGGGAGATCTTGATTTTATCCACGACCCGTTCAATGACGTCGATGCGCTGATCCTGGCGCTGCTCAGTTATCTGCCATTAAAGGGGGTTGTTCCATCCGTTGATTCAAATGCCGGGATCTCACTCAAGGAAACCGCTGCCCAGTTTTTTTCGAAAGCCCAAAAGGATGACACCAAATCCATCGAGACTCAGCCGACGATCAGCGCTTCGTTTAATTCCGGTTTGTTGGTCCTACTGGCACAGGCGGCGGAGAGCCCACGCTTTGAAACCGTTCAACTTTCAAAATATGAAGAAAATACCGATTTTGTTGTCGGCAGGCAGTTCGGTGCGCTGATGTATACATTGCCTGTCCCGAAACGTGAAAAGGTCGTCGCTTTTCGGGGAACGGACAATTCTTTGATTGGGTGGAAAGAGGATTTTGAGATTGTCTGTACGGAACAAACACCGGCTCAGGAATCGGCCTGTCGTTATTTGGATGACGTGATAGGTCTATTTTCCAGTAAGGTCACGGTATGCGGGCATTCGAAGGGCGGCAACCTGGCGGTTTATGCCAGCGCCCTGAGCAGCCCAAAGAACCGCGGAAAAATCGCCAGAATCATCAATTTTGATGGCCCAGGGTTTGATTTTTCCATTCTTCCGAGGGCTCATTTTTCAAATTGGGAGGAAAAGATCCGTAATTTTATCCCTCAGGAATCAATGGTCGGCATGCTGCTTGAACCGGTTGGGAAGCGTAAGGTTATCTCAAGCGCATCCTGGGGCATTAACCAGCATAATGCCCTGAACTGGCAGGTGAAACGGACCCATTTTGTTCCGGCGACCATGTCCCGGACCACGAAATTACTGGAAGACACTTTAAACACCTGGCTTGCCGAATTACCGTTGCCCAAACGTAAGTTATTTATCGATGCCTTGTTTGATGTGCTGGGCGCGGCGGATGGCCGTAAGATTGATCCCAAAGAGGATATTAAAGAATTCAAAAATATCCTGATCAAGTATTCAAAATTGGATCGAAAAACAAAGTTGTTACTTTTTGAAGTGTTTTCCTCGTTCAATGCCAAGACGCGGGATACGGTAACCAAGACGATCCGAGAAAACCTGCCCCGGATTTAACCGGCAACAGGGTGAAAGTCACCCCGATCTTATTTCCTGTCTTTATTCGGCCGCCGATGTTCTTCGGGCAATTCGCCGTGCCCGGTGATGACTTCTTTTTGCTTTTGTTTGGCGGCGGGGTTCTTTTCCACGAATAGCTTCTCCCCGGTGAAGGGGTCTTTGCCGGTGTAATACATTACGCTGGCATAGGTGGAGGGGGTGGGGGTGAAGACCTGTACCTGTTCGGGCAGGATCCCGAGCTGGCTGCTGGCGAATTTCTTCAGTTCCTGCATGTCCGCCATGGTGCAGCCCGGATAGGCCGCGATCAGGTAATAGCTGAGGTATTGCTTGCGCTTGACATCCGTGCCCAGCGCGTCGAAACGCTCCTTGAAAGCCAGCAGCTTACCGGTGTCCGGCTTACGCATGTGTTTGAGTATTTCGGGGTCCGTGTGTTCGGGTGCCACCCTCAGTTGGCCGGAGACGTGATGCCGGACCAGCTCGCGGAGGTAGGACTCCCCGTGCACCTCATCCGATAGGATCAGGTCATAGCGTAGGCCCGATCCCACGAAAACTTTTTTGATGCCTTTGATCTGGCGCAGTTTGCGCATCAGGTCAGTCTGCTTGCTGTGATCCACGGGCATGACGGGGCAGATTTCGGGGTAGATGCAGGATTTATCCAGGCAGGCGCCTTTGCGCAGTTTGACCGGGCACTCGTAGCCATACATATTGGCGGTCGGGGCGGAGAGGTCGGTGATGAAGCCGGTGAAGTCTGGCAGGTGGGTGAGGTCTCTGGCATCGCCGAGGATTGAATCTTCACTGCGCCATTGCACCGTGCGGCCTTCATGGACCGCAATGGCGCAGAAGTTACACTCGCCATAACAGCCGCGATGGGTGGGGATGGAGAAGCGGATCGTCTCCAGCGCTTTGACCTTGCCCTGTTTGGCGTAATAGGGGTGCTGGTCGCGCTCATAACCCAGACCATAGACATGGTCCAGTTCCGCCTGGGTCAGATTTCGGTAGGGCGGGTTCTGGATCAGGTAGCGATTGCCGTGGGCTTGTGCCAGGCCCTGGGCGTTGAGGGGGTCGTTGTTGCGATAGAAGCCGTGGAACATTTCGATGAAGGCCTCATTATCCTCGCTGACCAGCTCATAAGAGGGCAGTTCCAGGTAGCCTTCGGGGATTGCAGTGCCGTTATAGCAGAGGCCGCGGATTGAGGTTGGGTCCGCGCCTTTTTCAAATGCCTGGGCCAGTTCCACTACAGCGCCTTCGGCCATGCCATAGAGCAGGTAATCGGCTTTGGCGTCAAAGAGCACCGACCGGCGGATTTTATCGGTCCAGAAGTCGTAATGCGCCACGCGGCGCAAACTTGCTTCGATCCCGCCCAATACGATCGGGACCGTGTTCTTGAAGTAGCGGCGGATCTGATTGGCATAGACCAGGGTGGCCCGATTGGGGCGTTTGGTGTTGCGCCCACCGGGAGTGTAATCATCCGAGCGGCGGGGACGACCCGTGGCGGTGTAGTTGGCGACCATCGAGTCGATGCTGCCGGCGGA
This sequence comes from uncultured Candidatus Brevefilum sp., assembly GCA_964447265.1. Taxonomy (GTDB): domain Bacteria; phylum Chloroflexota; class Anaerolineae; order Anaerolineales; family Anaerolineaceae; genus Brevifilum. The sequence continues at coordinate 2,910 of CAYUSC010000141.1, read as the reverse complement.
GACACCCCAAAAGAGCCGCGGTTCTCCCAGGCGACTGATGTCATCGGGAGTTTGGACGTCGGGTTGAGCGATGATACCGACTTTATAGCCCGCGTCCCGCAGGACTTTGCCAATCACGGCTACGCCGATGAAAGGTGAGTCGATGTATGAATCGCCGGTGATGAGGATGACATCCAGTTGATCCCAGCCGAGCTTGTCGAGTTCGGCCCGAGTTGTGGGTAAGAACATAATATGCCTTTGGTTAATTTGAGTATGCCGTGATTGTACCGTTAAGGCGGGGATTGGGGTATGGGGAGGTGGGTGAATCCCTGTGAAAATCTATGGTCCGCCTGCTTCCATTTGCCGTAGACTAGGATTACTCAAGTTACGAAATGGAGATAATAAAATGAGACACATGCATCACCACCCACATCCTCACTTCCACGGCGGATTTAGGCCCGGTTACTGGCGGCGACCCTATTACCGCCCCGGCCGGCTGTTGGGCTTGATCGGCCTGACCGCCCTGGGTTACAGCCTGCTAAACCGCAAACGGTACAATCAGCCTCCCCAGAATGGGACGGTTTACAACGATCCCAATCGTGAGTGGTAATACCGGGAAAAGTCAATAAAATGCCCTCCGAGCCTTCGGAGGGCATTCTCAGTTAATTGAGAAAATCTCATTCCCCAATGATTTTGATCAGAGCACGTTTTTGGCGGCGGCCGTCGAATTCATAATAGAAGATCTGTTCCCAGGGGCCGAAATCGAGCCGGCCATTCGTTATCGCCACCACAACCTCGCGGCCCATCACCTGACGTTTAAGGTGCGCATCGGCATTATCCTCGCCAGTGCGGTTATGGCGGTAATGGCTGACGGGCGCGTGTGGCGCCAGTTTCTCCAACCAGTCGTCATAATCCTGGTGCAGGCCGGATTCATCGTCATTGATAAAGACCGAAGCGGTGATGTGCATGGCGTTCACCAGGCACAATCCTTCGGTGATCTCGCTTTCCAGCATGGCTTCCTGGACATAAGGGGTGATGTTCACCAAACCCCGGCGGGCAGGAATTTCGAACCAGAGTTCTTTGCGGAAGGATTTCATGGTATGGCTGCCTTTCTCTAGGTTTGGGCTGATCACGGTTCAATGCTGAAAGATGCCATCATTTCGTCCAGGAGGGCCAGGTTGGGTGTGAAATTCTCAGCACTTTGACCGTTGAGCGTTTGCAGCATGCCTTCAATGTAGCTTTCCCAATTTTGATCAAATGCCATCCAGTCATCCACCGTGGCGGAACCGTCGTCCGGAAGGATTGGGTTGGTCACTGGAATAACGGCTGAGATGTAATATTGGCCGTCGGTGGTGATCCCCTGATAGGTGTAAAAAAGATTCTGATTATCCACCGGGTAAATCGCCTGGCCGTACATGGTCAGGTATCGGACGCCGCTGCCGTTCTGAAAATCAAAATAAGTCACATTGGTCGAGAAGATCTGGGTTGCATTCCAGATAGGCAGGAAGGGGAGCGCACCGGATGTGCCGCCTGCGGGATGATTGGCCAGCGCTGCCTGCAGGTCATCGATGATATTGGAAGCCATTGTACTGATCGAACGATATTCATCGACCGGGTAAACATTGATCACTGGTGTGTGGAAATGGTTGCCAATGGCAAATCCGCTGAAACTGAATTCGTAATAGGTGGGGTAGGTATCTCCGGGCATATAATCTTCGCCGAGGTTCTGACCGGGAATGATGGCGGGTGAGATAGCTGCAGCGATGCGGTTATCAAAGGAGAAGCTGATCCCTTCATAGGAAACATCCGGTATAGGGGCCTGATCTGCCGGTTCGGTTTCGGCCTGCGTTAGATTTGCGCCGTTATCCTGAGTCGGATTGTCCAGTGCGACCTGGGTTTGCTGCAATGCAACCCGGGTTTGTTCGAGCTGCACGCTCTCCAGATCACCGGAACCACTCAGGTTAATCCCGCAGGCCAGGGATGAGAGCGCTAAAAAGAGCATGGGCAGGATAATGAACACGATTGATGTGGGATGATTACGATTATTGTCCATAGGATGAGCCTCCTGAAATTTAGAACGAATGCATTGATTCAATTGTAAATGATTTCGAGGTTGGCCATGAAGCGTGTTGTGCCATTTAAAATAAATCGTATCTATCTTAATCCAATATTTATAAGTTTATGGCATAATTAAACAAATGCTTATGGAATCTAAACAATCTCCAATTTTCATTTGTGGGCATCCCAAAGCCGGCACCAGTTTATTAACTTCACTGCTGGATGGGAATCCTGCCATGGTTGTGTATCCGGAGGAGACTTTGTTCTTCCGGCGTTTCCTTCCAGCCGTCGAGGGGAAGAGTGTTGATGAGAGACTGGCATTGGCTGATGATCTCCTGATCCACTTCTTCCAATGGAACCAGGAAAACCCTCCTGAGCATCAACAAGACTACCCGGATCGTGATTACAGTAATATTGATTTTGATCAGGTGCATCATTTCCTGAGTGATTCAATTCGACAGCGCGGGGATTGTGATAAAGCATATCTGGAAGGCGCGGTAATGGCCTTTGGAATGGCAACGGGATTATTGACGGAAGCAACTCAGTATTGGGTGGAGAAAACCCCTTATAACGAATTTTATTCTGACCAGATATTTGACTGGTGGCCTGAAGCAAAATGCGTTCATGTTGTCCGGGATCCGCGGGACAACTATGTTTCTTATAAGTTGAAACAACCTGGCTGGACTGTAAAGACATTTGCCAAGAGTTGGAATCGTTCTACCAATGCCGGATTGAATAACCAGAGGAAATTTGGAAAAGCTCGCTATCATATCCTCCGTTTTGAGGACCTTTTACTGAATCCGGAATCAGAGACAAAGCGGCTTTCGGCATTTCTTGGCCTGGAATGGAGTGAATCCTTCCTGCAACCAACGC
>CAYUSC010000140.1:0-6536 GCA_964447265.1 uncultured Candidatus Brevefilum sp. | reverse complement strand
GTTATGACTGGGTGCCGACAAAAACCTGGTTCAATGTCTTTGATTTTATGAAAGCCATGGAAAAGGACCTGCCCAGGGTTACTGTGCCCATCCTGATCCTCCATAGTCGGAGCGACACAATGAACTCGCCAAAAGGCGCAGAACTCCTCTATAATAAAATTTCCACACCCGAAGAGCAGAAGCGACTTGTTTGGTTTGAAAAAACCGATCACGATATGTTCAATGACTGTGAATGGGAAGCGGTGATGGATACCATTGGGAACTATATAGAGGAACGGCTGGCGTAGGTAACGCCCTCATTATAAGCTTTTTCGCTTGCGCAGTTTACAATTCGCACAGGCGAAAATTGTGTTTTTAATGAGAGCTTACTGATTGAAATGACACAACTTTTCATTTTGCGTGCTCAAAATCCGCTAATAAGTAAATTGATATAATGTAGGTAATGAATAAAAAAACTCTGAAAATTGTTCTGGCCTATATCCCTGCTTTTATATTTAATTTTGCTTATATAATATTCCATTATCTGATCCAAAATTACATTATCAATATCACCCCATCGCAGACCGTCCGCACAATGGTTTTTCTTAATTTGTGCCTGATTCTCTTTGCATTCATAGTTCACATTCTCGTTAAAGAGCATGTCAAAGCTGGTCTTATCTTATGGATAGTTGCCGAGTTATTTCTATTTTCTCAAACCTTTTTTATTATTTCAGGGGGCATTACCCTTGTCACTGTTTTGGTATGGGTTGGGATCACTCAATTACGAAAAAAACCAATCACTCTAAAATTTATTTCTTTCCTGTTATCCGTTTTGGGGGTTGGATTGATTGTGTTGGTCCCGATATTGGATCATACGCCTTTTAGGTTATATGCCCAGGGCATGCCTCAAATCTTGGAACCTCCCATTGCTGAACTGGTGGTCTCCGAATCGTCGCCGGATATTTACTATATTGTACTTGACGCATATGGCCGGGGAGATGTTTTAGAGGATCTGTTTGGCTATGATAATTCTTCGTTTACGGATTATCTGATTGATGTGGGCTTTATAATTCCAACAGCCAATCATTCCAATTATGACCGTTCTGAATCTGCCGAAGCGGCCACATTGAATATGCAATACATTCAGGCATTGATTCCTGATGCGGAAGGGTGGCCTCATTGGGCAATGGCGCCGCTAATTGAGAGTAGTTCGGTAAAGACGATGCTGAGGGAAGAAGGATATCAAACCATTTCAATCGAAGTTGATTTTGAGGGTATCAATGATGAGAACGTGGATAGGTATTATGCGCCATATCCCATTCGATTGAACGCATTTGAGAAATACCTAATTCAGAGCTCACCCCTAAAACTGTTTTCACCGATTTTCCGTCAGTTTGCGTTGCTCAATACTTATTCGTCGCACAGGGAATTGATTAATTATTCATTTTCAACATTATCAGAGATCCCGGAAATAGAAGGCCCCAAATTTATTTACTCACATATTATCTCACCCCATCCCCCCTTTGTTTTTGATAAGAATGGGGCAGCTATTGAACCTTCCTACGAATATTCTTTTCTGGATGGGGTTGATTATCCTGAATCAGAAGAAGAGTATAAGACTGGGTATATTGAGCAATTAAAATATGTCAATCAGCAATTACAAAAAGTTATAGCTTCAATTCTAGAGGAATCGGAAACGCCTCCAATTATTATCATAATGGGGGATCATGGCTCAAGGCTTTATAGTGATTTTTCCGATCCGGATAATGCTTGCATTTCTGAAAGTTATTCCAATTTTATGGCGCTATATTTGCCCGGAATGGAAGCTGATGAAATACCTTTTGATATCACATCGATAAATGTTTTCCGACTTATTTTCGATCACTATTTCCAGACAGATTTCGGTTTATTGGAAAACAAGTATTATTTCTTTTCCAATGAAGGGATTCCCTTTAATTTTAAGGACGTTGGTCAAAGTCTCAATATAGAGTGTGATGTTACACCTTAATAAACATGACCATATTACTATTAATTTATATTGTTTTGTCCGTCCCGCTAGCCCAATCCAATTAGGCTTATAATTACCCCTGTCCAGACCATTACAACAGGTGTTACCTGACATACGAGAAGGAAACCGATCATGGCCAGTTTGGAAATGACCCAGACACCCCCCTGGTGGCAGCGCAGCAAGGCGCCCTGGTATGGGCAGTTCTTTGATGAGATGCTCCTCCGGCCGGAGGACCCCCGCGAGATGCGCATCCAGGCCATCCGGGAAGGTATGCTGCCGCGCTATGAAAGCGGCAAGCGCAAGCTTTCCATTGCCCAGGCGCTTTCCGTCACCCGTTCATACCGGGAAACCGAAGGGCTGCACCCCGCCTTACGCCGCGCTCTGGCGATGAAGCGGGTTTTTACTGAGCTCCCGGTTGCGCTTTTGCCGGGCCAGCTTCTGATGGGCGGCGCGTCCAGCGGTCCCCACATTGTCGATTTCAACCCCGAATTCCTTCCCCTCAACCCCCAGGAATGGCAGCCGGCCGGTTCAGTTGCCCGGGGGCTTCAAGGCACGGAACAGTTTTACGTCTTCGATCCTGAGGACCAGCAGATTTTCCAACAGGAAATCTGGCCGTATTGGCGCGACCATGCCCGGGCGAATTATTTTTTCAACGAGCTTAGCCAAAACTATCCCCAGGCCTGGGCTTATATGAATGAGGCCGGGTGTGCTCGCTATTCCCCACTCATCGCCGGCGGTCTGGCCCATTCTCTTCAGGATTACCGTTCGATCCTTCGGAAGGGGCTGCTGGGTATCATGCAGGAGATCCGTGAGCATATCGCTGATCTATCTCCGGCTAATCCTGATTCCCTGGATGCTTTTGAGCGTCGCAATATTTACGAAGCCATGCTGATTGTTGCTGACGGCCTGATCACCTATGCCAACCGCAACGCCGACCTGGCCGACTCGTTGGCCGAATCGGAACCGGACCCTGCAAGGGCTGCCGAACTGCGCCGCATGGCCGCCATCTGCCGCAAGGTCCCGGCCTACCCGGCCGAAAGCTGGTGGGAAGCCCTGCAGGCTTTCCATTTCCTGCGCGCCGGAACAGCCCTGAGTGAGGGCGCCGATTCCCATTCCGCCGGGCGTTTTGATCAGTACATGTTTCCCTATTTACAGAACGACCTGGATGCCGGAAAAACCACGCCTCAGGATGCCCAGGAACTGCTGGAATATCTGTTCCTGAAATGGAACGAAACACGGGCTTTTAAACCCAATCTGAGCATCGGCAGTTCCGGCGGCGGCAACAATGACAAGATCAACATCGGCGGCATGGACGCCAACGGTCGCGACACCACCAACCCGCTCTCCTTCATGCTCCTGGAGGCGCATGCCCACGTCCACCTGATGGACCCCAACCTGTCCCTGCGGATGCACAAAGGCACACCGGATCACCTCCTGCAGAGTTCTCTGGAAGTCCTGCGTCTGGGCGGCGGCGTTCCCAACCTCATCAACGACAATGCGATCATCCCAGCCCTGGTGAGCTGTGTGGGTGTCGAGCTTGCCCATGCCCGCAATTACGGGGATGTCGGCTGTCAGGAAAATAACATTGACCCCAATACCTCAGGTGTGGATATGAACGGGCGCAACAACACCGGCTGGATCAACCTGCCTAAGCCGCTCGAACTGGCCCTGCACGGTGGCGTCAACCCGCTCAACGGTAAACAGGTCGGGCCGCAAACCGGAGACCCGCGCACCTTCACCACCATGGACCAATTTCTGGAGGCTGTCCGGGAGCAGATTAACTACGCCGTTGAGATGAATGTCATCATCAACAATGTTTATGAACTGGTTTATGACCGCAATTACCCCTGCGTTTATCACGATTTGTTGTACCCGGGTCCCCGCCACAGTGGTATCGATATCAATGCTGGCGGCTGCCGTTACAACTCCACCGGCGTCCTGGCAATTGGCATGGCCAATGCCGGCGATATCCTGGCTGCTGTGGATGACCTGATTTTCCGGCGCAAAGAGGTCACCTGGGATGAGCTGCTCACCGCCCTGCAGAATAACTGGGAAGGGGCGGACGACCTGCGGCGAAGGTTCATCGCCGCCCCAAAGTATGGCGCTGATGATGAATACGCCGATAACTGGGCCCGCGAAGCCCTGCAAATCTGGACCGAGGCTTATGAAAGTCACAGCAATCCACGCGGCGGACGCTTCGTGATGGGCTTGCTCAGCATGGGCAATTACGTCACTCTTGGCAGTCTGACCGGCGCCACGCCGGACGGGCGTAAATCCGGCACTCCTCTGGCGGACGCGACCAGCCCGTCTTCTTTTGCCCCAGTATTTGGGCCCACGGCAACCCACAACTCGGTTGCCCGCGCGATCGATACCTTTCATACCCCCAACGGGGTCACTTTCAATCAGCGGTTCAACCTCACTTCCGTTGGCAGCCCCCGGGACGTGAGCAAATGGATGGACCTGGTGCGCAGCTATATGGAAATGGGCGGGCAGGAAGTGCAATACACCGTCGTTGACGGCGAAGCCTTGCGGGAAGCGCAGAAAACCCCCGCCACCTACCGTGATCTCATGGTGCGAGTGGGCGGCTACAGCGCCATTTTTATCGAACTCAGCAAAGAGGTCCAGGATACGATCATCGAACGGGCGGAGATGCGTTTTTGAAAGGGCTGGTTTTTGACATTCAGCGTTATTCCATCCATGACGGTCCTGGCATTCGGACCGTCATTTTCCTCAAGGGCTGCCCCTTGCGCTGTCAGTGGTGCAGCAATCCGGAATCCCAGAGCGGCGCCATTGAGCTGGAATTCCGGTCCGCGTTGTGTGAGCATTGCGGTCAGTGCATTCCCGCCTGTCCAGAAAATGCGATCCATCCGGATCCTTTCATCACGCCGGATGAAAAGATTGATTACCTCAGGTGCGATCTATGCGGGGAATGTGCCCGGGTCTGTCCGACCGGGGCGCTGCACTTAATCGGCCAGGAGTACGCTGCCGAAGAAATCCTCGAGCAGGTCCTCAAGGATGTCGCCTTCTATCGGCGCTCCGGCGGCGGGGTGACCCTTTCCGGCGGTGAACCGTTCTTCCAATCCGAATTCAGCCTGGAACTGCTCCGGCTGTGCTATGAGCGCGGCATCCACACCGCCGTGGAAACCACCGGTCAGGTGAATTGGACCGTGCTGGCGAACTCACTCCCGTTTACCGATCTGTTTCTGTTTGATCTCAAGCACCTCGACGCCCAGGTGCACAAGCAATTCACAGGGGTTTCCAACGCGACCATCCTTGACAATCTGAACCGCCTCGCAGAGGCTGGCGCCCACATCATCATTCGGATCCCGCTCATTCCCGGGGTCAATTTGGACGATGAACATCTCCGGGCCGTTGGTGAACTGGCCTCACGGCTCGCCATCAATGAAATCCATCTCATGCCCTTCCACCAGTTCGGGCGGGATAAATACACCCGGCTGTGCCGCCCTAATCTGATGGACGATGTCAAGGGTTTGCAGGACACTCCGCAGGGGCGGGCACAGATTGACCGGGCTGTGCAGATGGTCAAACGGTCGGGGATAAACATTCTGGTGGGTGGTTGAAATTTAGCATTCGGTCTATCCAAGGGAGGTCATTCACATGCCTGAAAAACAACGGCGCATCACCAATATCCTGTTATTCCTCATCCTTCTCGTCTTGCTGCTGCAGCTTGCCGTGGATCTTGTGCCCTATATCATCACCGGGCGGATTCTGAATTCAATCTCTTTCTCCAGCAGCCATTCTTCCACGCCGTTGGTTAGCTTTTCGACCCAGGAACCTCAGGACAATTGGGAGAATCTCTTCTTTGGTGATACACCCTCGCCATAATATATTCCAGGGTTGGTCAAAATCGGTGTGACAGCCGGACAACTCTCCGGCCTCGATTTCGATTATGATTAATGAAGTTATCGTATCCCAACGGATAGAAATTTCAGGAGTCACCCTATGAACCCCAAACCCGTAATTAAATCCCAATATAAGGCTTCGCTGGCGATGCTGCGTCAGGCGATCGAGAAGTGCCCGGAGGCGCTTTGGACGGACGCGTCCTATCAGAACCCCTTCTGGCGGCTGGCTTATCATACGCTCATTTACACGCACTTCTACCTCAGCCCGCGGGAAGAGGATTTTGTCCCTTGGGATAAGTTCCAAAAGGACCTTCAACTGTTGGGGCGGGAAATCCCGGGCACAAGGATCTATAGCCGGGCGGAGCTGTTGGATTTCCTCACGCTGGTTCTGGACCAGGTGGAAATTCAGGTGGAAGCGCTGGACCTTGACACGGAATCGGGCTTTGACTGGCTGCCGTTCAATAAACTGGAGCTGCAATTCTACAACATCCGCCATATCCAGCAGCACACCGGTGAGCTATGCGAGCGTCTCGGCGCGCATGGCGAGGTGGAGGTGGCTTGGGTTGGGCGGGGATAACGAAGTAGTTGGCTGGTAATTATAGAGGCTCTCCATTTCGGAGAGCCTCTTTTTTATGGTTTAGGGAATGGCCTTGATATTTCGATCAGGGTGCTGATCCCTAATTCAG
>CAYUSC010000139.1:1519-6573 GCA_964447265.1 uncultured Candidatus Brevefilum sp. | reverse complement strand
TAAGTGGCGGATAGGATTCCACTTCTCGGTTTACCACTTTGCGTGGTGATCCTCTGCCCAGCCAATGGCCTCTTCAATGGGATAGACCTCGCCTGAATCGGATTTTACGGTGCCGCTGAAGCGGCCGATCATCTGGTGCACTTCGGATCGGATCACCAGGGCGTCGGTTTTGGCGGTTCTCTCGAAGAAGGGGGTGAAGGTCAGGTTCACCCGGTCGGTCTCGGTGGTGGTGAGTTTCCAGGGTGCCATGAAATTCTGGTTGTCATAGGTGAAGGCGACATCCTCACTGAGCTTGAACAGTTTGCCATCCAAGCAGAGGCCGTTCTCGTTCAGTCCGGTGCCATCCGTCCAGCCCGCACCGAGGTTCACACCCACCGTCCGACCATCGGCCAACCGGGTGGAGAAGCTCGACCAGTTCCAGAAGCATTCATAAGGCCACATGCCGCGCCCGAAATCCAGACAGGCGAAAGTGTCCTCACGATTAAAAGTGATGACTTCATCGCCCCATTTCACTGTGCCCTCGGCAGGGAGGGTGTTTTGCTTGCTGGTGAACTGGAATCGATTTTCCGACCAGGGGATGACGACATTCAGCGATTCGTGATTTTCAGGAATGTAGACCTGTAAATCAGCTTCGAGGGGCTTCCCTTCAAAATCGGGACAGTTCACCTTGATTTGCACACCTTTGTCATTTTGGAGCAGGGAAATCGGCATGGCGGGGCTGTTGTCACGGACGTCGGCCGCCACCTCCGGCGGCATATTAATTCCGCCGCCAAAGGGATTGAGCAAGGTTTTTTCAACAAAGGCTTTGGTTTCAAAATCGAGGATATAGACAAAGGGCAGCCCGAGGTAATCCACATCGGAAAGGGTAACGGAAAACAGGTGGGTCGGGCTGACAATTGCCCAATAATTCCATTGCTTCTTCCGCAGCCAGTGACCCTTCAGGTTGCAGTGGTGCAGGGGATGGCGGCTCCATCCCACGGCGGCAGGGTTTAGATTGCCTTTGGCGTCGCAAAGGTTCACGGGTTCGGTAAGTTCGGGTTCCTGGGTTTTGGTGTTCAAGGCTCTCTCCTGAGGTGAAAATTAGACGGACCAGCCCCACGGGCGCTGGTGAAGGGTTTCAAAAGGCTGGACCTGAAAACGAAGTTCGGTCTCAGCCTCATAGATCACGGCATCAAATGCTCTTTCGAGGGGCATATTGACGCCTCTGATTTGCCAGATGACATCGGCTGACCATTGAACGTAATCTCTCCTGCGTTCCAGGTCCCAACCATTGGGTGGGGACTCAAGGACATCATTGCAATTGATCAGTTTATCCCCGAGTTTGACCAGCCGGGCTGCCCTGGAGAGTTCCGGGGCGTGCAGAACCTGGCGGCGTTTTCGTTCCAATTTGGGGAGGGATTTGTCATCCGAGACTTCGAGGACAATTGCCAGGATGATCTTACCAAATTGGCTGGCAAGCTCCGCCTGGGTTGTGGGCGTGTCTTCAAGGGTGTCATGCAGGATAGCCGCCTGGAGGATTTCGGTTTCCCGGATATCCCCAATTTCCCAAAGGATCTGGGCGACTGCCAGGGGATGGGTAATGTAAGGGGAGCCGTTCTGGTCTTTGCGGATCTGGTCGCGATGCTTTTCAGCGGCAAAAATCGCCGCAGCAAGGATGGCGTCAACCTGAGTTACTTCGGGCATGGACTTCCCCTGGATCGTGATTAATAATCAAGCGGTGCAGCCTTGGCTGCACCGGCAGGGATTTGAGTGGTTCTGATTAATCTTTTAGTCGAATCTCGATGATGGCGCCGTTGGCCACCTTGCGCATTTCGATCTGCTGGCCCTGGCTCTTTACCATGTGGCTGAGCTGGCGGGAGCCATATGTGCGGGGGTCAAAGCCGGGATCGATCCGGCGCAAAGCCGTGCCGACCTCTGACAGCCGGGTCCAGCCTTCATCATCCGGGCCGACCATATCGACCGCCTGGCTGATCATATCCATCAGTTCGCGCTCCTGGGCGCTCATATGAGTGGATTTATCTTTCCCGCTGCTGCCATTCCGACTCCGGCGGCGCAGGTTTTCCGTATAAATGAAAACATTACAGGCGCTGACGAAGGCGCGCGGGGTGCTCTTCCGTCCAATCCCGACAGTCAGCAGGCCGCTTTCACGGATGCGGGTTGCCAGACGGGTGTAGTCGCTGTCGCTGGAGACCAGACAGAAGCCATCCACCTGATGGGAGTGGAGGATATCCATCGCGTCAATGATCATGGCGCTGTCGGTGGCGTTTTTGCCGACCGTGTAACGGAATTGCTGGATGGGTTGGAAGGCGTGGATGTTCAGTGTGTCCTTCCAGGAGTTCATGTTGGGGGTGGTCCAATCGCCATAAACCCGGCGGATGGTGGCGCTGCCGTATTTACCGGCTTCCACCAGGATCTCTTCGATCAGAGTTGCCTGGGCGTTATCACCGTCGATCAGGATGGCGATTCGGCGTTCGATATCTTCAACGGGGTCGTGCGAAATTTGAGTGTTTCTTGCCATAAATAAATTATACCTGTCCTTCCGGGGCTGGCCAGCTGCCTGATCCCGGTATGTTATCTAATAAAACTGCCTGGATTAATCTTATCATATCTTATTGAACGAAAAATGAATTAATTAAAAGGCCAGGTGTGTCAACCACACCTGGCTAGGGGTTCCGTTATTTATTTTTTGCGGCTACCGGAGCCGATTTTTCGCATAGTATTTTTGATGGTATTCCTCGGCTTCAAAGAAATCGCCGGCAGGAACGATCTCGGTCACGATGGGATAGGGGAATTTACCGGATTGGTTCAATTCCGTCACGACGCGTTCGGCGATCCGGCGTTGTTCATCGTTGTGATAGAAGATCGCAGAACGATACTGGCTGCCGATATCCGGTCCCTGGCGATCCAGGGTGGTGGGGTTGTGGATTTCGAAGAAGCGCCGGACGAGGGTTTCATAGTCAATTTGGTCCGGGTCATAGCTCACCCTAACGGCTTCGGCGTGACCGGTTTGATTGGTGCAGACCATACGGTAGGTGGGGTTTTCCACCTCGCCGCCGGTATAGCCAACCATCGTTGCCGTGACGCCGGGGATCTTCCCGAGTTTATCCTCGACACCCCAGAAGCAACCTGCTGCAAAAGTGGCATAATTTGATGACATTATTTTGCCTCCTTAACTGTTGAGGGTTCAAAACGCAGTGAAACCGAGTTCACACAGTAGCGTAAGCCGGTCGGCTGCGGCCCATCATTGAAGACATGCCCGAGATGAGCATCACAGCGCGCACAGGCGATTTCCGTCCGGCGCATCCCGTAGCTGTTATCGGGATGATACAGAATGAGATCCTCGGCGATCGGTTGAAAGAAGCTGGGCCAACCCGTACCGGAGATGAATTTGTGATTAGCGGAAAAGAGCGGCAATCCGCAGCAGACGCAATAATAAATCCCGTTCTGTTTGTGGTCATAGAATGCGCCGCAGAAGGGTGGCTCGGTGCCTTTGCGCCGAGTGACTTCATATTGCTCTTCGGTTAATAGGGCTTGCCATTCCTGATCGGTTTTGGTGATTTTTTCCAACATAGGACCTTCTTTTCTTGAACTTTCTTACTTATTATACCATATTTATGATAAATATGATAATAATAATCTTGTTTATGTTTAGCTATGAGCCTGAATAGGCGTATGATTAAAACAGATTATTCTGAATCGCCGAAGCCGAACAACGGTTGGCGTTTGACTCCCTGGCGGATCCAACTATAATCTGTGCATATTAATGGTGTTCTATCAAGATTGTTCCATTCCCATAGTTGCAGAGTTTGCTGGCGAAAACAACGATCCACTATCAAATTTCTTAACTGAGGAGGTAAGAATATGAAAAAGGCTTTTGTTTTTGCATCACTCGTGGTGATATTGCTTCTATCGACCGCGCTGCCCGTCAGCGCCGACTCGGATAATAGCGCCATCGGTGTGAATATTGTGCTTAACACCGAGATCAGCGATGATGTGTTGGCGGTATTGGGCGATTTTGGCAAGGTCAATGATCTGATCCCGGAGATCAATGGGCTGACCATGAAGATCAAAGTGGGCGACCTGGCAGCAATCCAGAGTCTCTCCTTTGTCGACTCCGCCAACCCCGATGCGGAACGTAATGGCGCCCCTGTGGATACTGTTGCAGCGGAAGATTTCAGCGATGGCCTTTCTACCTGGGATCTGGATGTGCTCAATGTGACCGATTTTGGCTTTGACAACCGGCAGGTCGCCTACGATGGCGCTGGCGTCTATGTCGCAGTACTGGATACCGGCCTGGTGGATTCCTGGCGGCAGTATTTCCCCGAAGAACGGATTGCTGAAGAATATGCCATTTCCTTTGGCGGTGGCGGCGGTCTGAACGGGACGGTCTCTTCCCAACCCAATAAGTGGGAACATGATCAGGACTCCCACGGCACCCATGTGACCAGCTCAATCCTGGGTTACAACCTGAATGGTACGCCGGTCAACGGCGTGGCCCCATTGGCCACTGTTATTCCGGTGAAAGTCCTGAACCAGAACGGCTCCGGCTGGTCCTCCGTGATCGCCCGGGGTATCACCTATGTTGCCGACCTGAAACTCGGTCCTCTGGCTGGTTACCCGGTTGTGATCAATATGTCCCTGGGTGGTTCCGCCCTGGATGCGGTTGAAAAAGCGGCCATCGATTATGCCATTGAAGCAGGCGTAATCATCGTGGCATCCGCCGGGAATAACGGTGAAGCCGGCATGGGCTATCCCGGCGCGTATGAGCCGGTGATCTCCGTCGGCGCGACAGGCTGGCTCGGTGAATGGCAGGCCGGTTCGTGGTGGTATGCCATTGACGACCCTGAACCAAACAATATAGGCCTCTATTACGTGACCGATTTCTCCGCCCGCGAACTGTCCGGGCAGGATCTTGATGTGCTTGCTCCCGGTTCGTGGATCGTTGGTCCCTATAATGTGGATAGCGGCCATACCGGTTATTACTATCTGGGCGGCACGTCCATGGCCAGCCCGCATGTGGCCGGGATCGTAGCCCTGATGGCCCAGAAGTATCC
>CAYUSC010000139.1:0-1419 GCA_964447265.1 uncultured Candidatus Brevefilum sp. | reverse complement strand
TTTTCTTGGTGACTTAACGTTTTACAATCGAAAACCGCAAGTCCGCAGGATGGTGAGGGCGATCAGCATGTGACCGGTATCGGTTGGGTGGACCCGATCTGCGGTCCAGAAACTGGCGGGTTGGGAGAGCATCGCCCAATCGAAGGCGGGCTGCAGGTGGATGACGGGCAGCTCGAATTCTTCACCCAGCCGGTCTATGGCATCCTGATAATCGGTCAGCATGGCGCGGAATGGGTCTTCCGGATTGGGCTCCGCGAGGAAGGGTGAGACCAGGCGAACCTGTGACTGGGTGTTGGCCAACATGTCTTTCAGGATGCCGCGATAGACTTTCTCGAATTCCGGGAGTGCCACGGCTTCTTGGCGGTCAAATTCGAAGAAACGCCAGACATCATTAATCCCGATCAGGATGAAGAGCCAATCCGGATTGACGGCAATCACATCCTCTGCCCATCGATCTCTCAGGCTGGTGACCCGGTCGCCGTTCACACCCCGGTTGAGGACTGACAAGCCCAGTTCGGGATAACCTGCCAGTAGAAGCTGCTGGATCTTGCAGACATAGCCGTTCCCGAGTGGGGCGGCAGGCTCCTCCCTGCGCCCGGAATCGGTGACACTGTCTCCGATGAACTCGATCGTCTGTTTGGCTTTGAATATCAGGGTCATTCTCAATTCTCCTGTCCTGGTTGCGGTGAATACGGGAATGCAATTGCCTATTCTTGATTGTAATTTTTATTATAATCATACTTGCTGTAACAAAACCTGGCCCAACGACCGGTTAATGGGGCGGGCCAGAAATGAAAAATCAAAATATTTGGCTATAACACCAAAATATTTGACAAGACGCCAAAAATATGCTATTCTCTGTCCATAAGGAGTCACTCATGAGCGCTTTACCCCATAAATGTCCCAGTTGTTCAGCCCCACTTCAGGTCTCTCAACTTAGCTGCACTGAATGTGATACGGTTGTGATGGGGAAGTATGACCTGAGCCCCCTTTTCAGGCTGTCGGCCGAAAGTCTGAAATTTCTCGAGACTTTTATTCTCAACCGCGGGAACGTCAAGGAAATGGAACGGAATACGGGCCAATCCTATTGGGCGATCCGGCGGCGATTGGATGAGGTGATTGAGGAGATGGACCTTGAATCGGAGCCGGTGGAGAGGAACCTGCGTGATGAGCGCAAGGAAATCCTGGCCAGGCTGAGCGCCGAGGAAATTGATGTCCATCAGGCGGCGGAACTGCTGCGTCAACTGGGAAAGGAAAAGTAAACAACAAGGAGTACGCAATGGAAGATGAAATGGACGTGATGGCGATTTTGGATATGGTCTCATCCGGAAAGATTTCCCCGGACGAGGGTGTTGGATTGTTGGAAGCTCTGAAAGCCAGCCATCCCCAGGAAAGCACCCCCTATGAAGCACGGGATAC
>CAYUSC010000138.1:0-6648 GCA_964447265.1 uncultured Candidatus Brevefilum sp. | reverse complement strand
ACCTTATCGATCTTGTCGGGACCAATCATAATGATCAGTGCGTTGACGAATGTCATCAGCACGATCAATAACGGAATGATCCCAGTTACTAAGCCTACGAATGTTTGACCGCCCTGTTGGAACAGGCCGATGAACCACTCTGCAGCTGAAGCAATTGCATTCATATTTATTCCTCCAATTGATTAATTGACTACTTACCGACAGTACATTTTCCAGTGGGTAAATTTAGCTTATGTTTATAATCCTTTCCCGGACCAATTGAAAGAAAAATTACAAACTCGGTTTTGAGGATTATTCAATTGTCTCTTTGACTAATGGCACAACCTCGCCTTCTTTATTAACATAGTGTTCAGCCGAGTTTCTGAACGCAGCCAGTATTTTCTTTTTAAGTTCGAACGTGTTATCTTGATCAAGCAATTCGCGAATATTGTGACCCAAAAGTTGTTCAACAGGTTTCAGGTTCGCGAAAATCGTAAAACCCGAGAGAACTTCCGCGTTGATAATATTCAGCTCATCATCGGCCACCAGGACTGCATAGGTTCTGCCGGACCACTTTCCTCCGGCGATGCCTACGGATGGAATTCCATTTTTGCGAAATTCTCTCATTCGGCGATAGAAGCGTTTCGCCTGAAAACCCGTCAGAAATAACTGAAGGGCGTAAGTGAATGCGAGAATAAGAAAGATCCAAGCGTAGTTTTGCATATCTGTTTTACCTTTGCAGGTTGCCGAGATCAGATTCTTCAACCTGTGCAGCCTAGTGACCGGTTATTTCTCCTCTTGAGAAATGATTACTCTCTACTCGCCAAAATTGTCGTCAATCAATGCCTGGAAGCCTTCCAGAGCTGCTTCGGCATCGTCACCATCGGCGACAATCTCGATTTCATGGTTTTGCATGACACCCAGGGTCAGAATATTCAGAATACTCTTGGCGTTTACGACGGGGCTATTATCAGTGAGATTTTGAACGGTGATATCAGACTGATATTTGTTCGCCGTCTGGACGAATAAGGATGCCGGACGGGCATGGAGCCCTGCTGGGTGTTGGATGGTGGTCTTTAGTGTAAGTTTCATTTCACTCCTTTAATAAGTAATTGTTACAGCATTAATAACTCGGGTGTTTCAAGTGCTTTGACAAGATCAGACATGAACATAGCACCGACTGCATCATCTATTATTCGATGGTCAACACTCAATGTCAAGGTCATCATGGGATGAACTTCGATATGATCGCTATCGTCAACAACGACCGGGCGTCGGGTTATTGTTCCCACTGCGAGGATAGCCGATTGAGGTGGGTTGATGATCGCTGTAAAGGAATGAATGCCGTACATGCCGAGGTTTGAGATTGTAAACGTACCGTGTTTTACCTCTTCCCGGTTCAACTCACCGAGCCTGGCTCGTTTGGTCAGGTCTTTTAGAGCCGAATTGATCTCATATAATGAAAGCTGGTCAGCGTTTCGGATCACCGGGACGATCAAGCCTTCGTCAAGAGCGGTTGCGACACCGATGTTGATATCCTCCCATAACATGATCTTTTCTTCTTCATAGGAGGAATTCAAATAGGGATGCCGTTTCAAGCTCCATGCCACAGCTTTTATGAGATAGGTCGTCAGCGAAATATCCTTGATGGACTCGTCGTTGGATAGCGCATTCAGGCGCTTACGGCTGGCGACGGCCTCTTGCATATCCACTTCGACAGTCAGGTAAATATGCGGCGTCTCCTGATAGCTGGTGGTCAGCCGGTCGGCAATCCGCTGACGCATGGTATTGAGATCAATGCTTTCACTGCCGCCGCTGGCAGCAATCGGTGAAGGTTGGGTGGCTTTCCTGGTGACGTCGGCGGCCTGAACGCGGCCCTGCGGGCCGGAGCCGCTGACTTTGTTGATATCCACATTGTTTTCCAATGCTATCCTTCGGGCGGCAGGTGTCGCAGGAGTCTCAACCCGGGGTTTGTCGGCGGTTAGTCCATTAAGGTAAGCTTCCACATCTTCTTTGGTAACTTTGTCGCCGGAGGAAGGGATATCCTCTAGCGATAGGTTTTTCTCTTCCGCCATACGCTTTGCCACTGGGGTCGCGGAAATGGAAGTTTTGGGTTCAACAACAGTTTCCATCTCAGGTTTTTTCTCTGCTTCAACCGCAGGTTCTCCCATGTCGGGGAGATCGACTTCGGTTTCACCTTCCGCGAGGATATAGGCAATCACTTTGGTCACCGGCACATCAACATTTTCACCATAAAGAAGGCGGGTCAGTTTACCTGTGGCAGGCGCTTCCACCTCGCTGGTGATCTTATCGGTTTCAATGACGACGACCGGTTCGCCTTTTGTGACCAGGTCGCCTTCTTTTTTCAGCCACTCATCGATATGGACCGATTCCTGATCCATATCCATTTTGGGCATAATGAAGGGCGTAGGCATTTATTAGCTCCTCTTAGTAGTCATTGTTGATGATGGCCTTGATCTCCCGGTATATATCATCTTCCTGGGGAACGACTGCAGCTTCGAGATTCGGATTATAGGGAATGGGCGTATCCAGGCCGGTCAGGCGGCGCATCGGCGCATCCAGATAGGCCCAGGCGGGGGATTCGGAGATGGAAGCCATCACTTCTCCCGCCCAACCCGCAGTCTTTACGGCTTCGTGAACTATCAGCAGACGGCCGGTTTTCTTGACGGATTTGGAGATGGTTTCGGTATCGAGCGGGCGGAGGGTTCGCGGGTCAATCACTTCGACCGAGATCCCTTCTTTTTCCAGCTTTTCGGCGGCAACAAGGCTCTTATGAACCATGATCTCACTGGCGACTACCGTGATATCCGTACCGGCGCGCTTGATATCAGCGACACCCAGAGGGATGGTATATTCGCCTTCCGGAACTTCTCCCTTGAATTTATAAAGCAGCTTATGTTCAATGAAGCAAACAGGATTAGGATCCCGAATGCTGCTGAGGAGCAACCCTTTGGCATCATAGGGCGTGCTGGGGGCGACGACTTTAATTCCGGGAATGTGCATCAGAAGGGTCTCGAGGGATTGAGAATGCTGGGCGGCGGCGCCTGTACCGGAACCATTGGGCATGCGCACAACCATTGGAACCGTGGCTTTTCCACCAAACATGTAGCGGGCTTTTGCGGCCTGGTTTACCAGCGGCTCCATCCCCAGCAGGATGAAATCCATGAACATCATTTCAGCGATTGGCTTCATGCCGACCATGGCTGCGCCGGCGGCTGCACCAATGATCGCTTCCTCGGAAATCGGCGTTTCCCGGACTCGTTCGTGCCCAAATTCTTCAAGCATACCTGCGCTGACGCCAAAAGCGCCGCCATAAGCGCCAATATCTTCGCCTAATAAAAACACTCGTTCATCCCGACGCATCTCTTCGACCATCGCGTCGTGAATGGCTTGTCGCATTGTAATTTCAGGCATAAACCCACTCCGTAACGTCTTCAACTTTTGGTTCGGGTGCATTTTCTGCAAAGCTCACTGCTTCGTCAATTTCATTGGCGACTTTCTGCTGAATTTCCTCAACATCCTTTTTCGTGAGTACTTTGGCTTCCAGGAGGAGATGTTCAAACCGGCCAATGGGGTCACGATCTTTCCACTCCTCAATTTCTTCCTTGCTGCGGTAAAGGTTACGGTCGCTTTTTGAATGGCCGAAGTAGCGATAGGTCTCGGCTTCAATGAAGACCGGTCCTTTGCCTGACCTGGCATGGGCTGCCGCCGTCTTCATGAATTCATAAACGGCCAGGACGTCGTTTCCATCAATAAAATAACCGGAGATATCATAGGCTTCTGCCCTTGCTTTAAAAGGCACCTTAGCCGACATTCTCTCAACTTCTTCGGACATACCGTAGTGATTGTTTTCGCAAAGGTAGACAATGGGTAAGTCCCAAATGCCCGCCATATTCATCGATTCGTGGAAAATACCTTCGTTCGCAGCGCCATCACCGAAGATGACCAGGGCAACCTGAGACCCCTTTTGCATCTGGATTGCCAAACCAACACCGGCGACCAGTTCGAGCCCGCCTGCGACAATGCCATTCGCACCAAGGTTATTTGATTCGACATCGGCGATGTGCATGGAACCACCTCGGCCTCGGCAGTATCCTGCTTCCCGGCCGAGAAATTCCGCCATCATTAATCTGACATCGGCCTGGTGAGCGATAAGGTGACCATGTCCCCGGTGATGATTGATCAGATAGTCATCGGAACGAAGTGCAAACCCCTCGCCAACCGCAACAGCTTCCTGACCGGCGGAGAGGTGCATGGTGCCGTGGACTTTGCCCAGAGCATAGAGTTGATTGGCCATTTCCTCAAAAAGCCGAATTTTGACCATCGTCGTATAAATGTTGATCAAATCAGCTTTGCTTAAACCTAATTCATCAGCCTTTTTCAGGACATCTGTTGTTTTATGGTTGTCATATTTCGTTTGATATTTTTTGGTCGACATAAAATCCTTCCAATAATCAGATCGCACTATCTATAATGTTTCCAGGGTATTCAAGACCTGGGATACTGTGATGCTATCTGATACCAAAACATTGATAACACCGTTCCTTAGGGCGCCAATAATAGGCTCCACCTTTGAAAGACCACCCGCAACACCTATCCGGATTGGAATTGCCATGAGGTCTTCAATCGGGACGCCGATCAGGCGTTTCTGAAATTCACGCGCACAAAAATTACCGTTGATATCATAAAAACGTCCGCAAACATCGCCAATGGCACCGGTTTCCTGAATGGAGACCAGTTCATCATGGGTAATGTAATCTGCCAGGTAATAACTGCAATGAGCGGTCGCCGTGCTGCCGACGCCAAAAAGGGCGATGTCCGATTTCTTGGCAACGCGAATCGATTCGTTGACTGATTTATTGGCAATCAATGATTGGGCGACTTCTTCATTTTCAACAACAAAGGGAGCGTTAATATAAATCCCCTCAGCTTCAAGCTTTTCCTCAAGCCGGCGAACGATTGCATGACCATCGTAGTCCTTGATCCTTGCTCCCAGGGCGCCGAGTAATTGGACGACTTTCAAGCCAGAGACTGAATGGGTGGGTTCGAGCTGCTCGGTTGTGGAACTGATCGCCGTCCCCCAGGAAGTGCCCAGGATCCATCCCGGTTTCATCCAGGACATCAGTTCATCGCCAGCCGTTTTTCCAACTTTGATCAACAGTTGGGATGCCTGATCAACTTCAACAATCCTGGCCCGTTTAAGACCGAAGCGAGATGTGATTTTCTGGGCGAGAGCCAGATTTTCACGAATAGGACGGTTGATCTGAAAAGAGATAATTCCCGAATTTCGGGCTTCGGTTAACAAACGGGATACATTAGAGCGGGTCATGCCGAAGATTTCAGAAATCTCGGATTGGTTCTTCCCTTCAACAAAATATAGCTCCGCAATGTCGGCTAGCAGGTTTTTTCGCTCTATTTGCCGGTTAGATTCCACAAAAACTCCTCCGAATATTCACATATGTGAATACACTCTCTCATATGTGAATTATTTTATATTTATTTTCCACCCACGTCAATAGCCAAATGTTAATAATTTAACAAAATATTAGTATTGCGTTGATTTCAGATGTTCTGCTAAAATAGAGCAAGCCGTCAAGTGAACATTACACCAAAAAGAGAATAGATATGCCAAGAACACTGATCAAAGCAGGAGCAGTTCTGACAATGGATGACCAGCGGGGAGTTGTATCGCCTGGTCATTTGCTTATTGATGGTGCAACGATTGTGTCGGTTGGCGGATTGGACGCGATCCCCGAAGGTGAATTCGATCATATTGTTGATTTTAGTGACCGGTTGGTGATGCCCGGGCTTGTGAATGCCCATGCACATACGCCAATGTCCCTGTTCAGAGGGCTGGCGGAAGGCATCTCGCTTTTCACGATGGATGGTTTCATCAATTGTTTGCGGCGTTTGGAATCAGCGGCGGATGCCTCCATGGTCCCAGCCGCTGTGGAAGTGAGTTGCGCAGAAATGATCCGGACAGGGACAACCTGTTTTGCGGATCAATATTTTTATATGAAGGATATTTATCCCGTTGTTAACCGAAGTGGCTTGCGAGCTGCTCTGGCTTATGGGATTGTGGAACTGGGGGATGATGAATCACGAAGGCGTGAAATTAACTCCGTAACAACATTTCTTGAAAGCTTTTCCGACCATCCACGGATCAAGGGTTGGGTGGGACCGCATGCCTTTTTTGTTGATAACAGTGAGGAAGTCATCGCTCTGGAATTGGAGTTGGCCCGCCGTTTCGATACGGGCCTGCACATCCATTTTGCGACCAGCAGTGAAGAGGAGAGGTATTGCCGGGCAAAGTTCGGCATCTCTGCTGTGGCGCGGATGAAAGAGTTGGGTATTTTGGAATTCCCGATCCTGGCTGCGCACGCTATAACAGTGCCAGAGGATGATTATGCCACCCTGGCGGAAAGCCCGTTTACTGCGGTGATCTGCGCATCTTCGTCAATGCGAAGTGGCTTCCCGGCCGCGCCGGTCAAGGCAATGCGCGATGCCGGCATCAACCTTGCGATTGGCACCGACAATGTGGCTAACGCCAATTCTTACGACCTTTTCCGCGAAATGGACATCGCTGCCAAATTGCAGGTTTATCGGGAGTCCAAACCGGGCGTTATCCCAGCCAAAGACATCCTGGAA
>CAYUSC010000137.1:0-6918 GCA_964447265.1 uncultured Candidatus Brevefilum sp. | reverse complement strand
CATTATTGGAGGCTTTTTTTATCTCAAGTGTCTTTTGTTGGACTGCGCAGTAATGAAGCAAACCGGATTATTAGAAGGTTGCGTAATCAATTTCACAGAACGGCGTCCTGTTCAGGATTTTCTCGCGGCGGTGATCCATGAACTTGGTGCACCAGGGATCCAGGTTGTTCATTTCCATGCTTCTGTGAATAAGGATATACAGATCAATTTCCCGCAATTTGAGGAAGTGGGGGATTTGCACCAGCCAGGCTGGGTCCAGGGAAAATTCCCGGCGGTAACCCTTCAGGAAATGTCGAAGAAAGGTTCTGGCATCTTCCAGTTCCTTTTCGCTCCGGCAGTCCAAGGATATGGCATAATTCAGAGCCATCGCCACATCATAGATATACCAGGCATATTGGCAATCGTCGAAGTCAAAGAGGGTGATTTGGCCCTCCTCGGTGATGAAGAAGTTTCCGCTGTGGAAATCGCTGTGGCAGAGGCCAAAGCTATCACTATCCTTTGGGAGCGCCAGAATTTGCTCAATGGTCTCCTGGTAAATTGTTTTGATAGCGCCATCATCTGCCGGCAGAAATTTTTCCGCCGCAATGAGCATTGCCTTCGCATCTGTGTCGAACGAATAGCGTTTTGGGGCTTTCTCGTTGGGCTGATAGGCTTTGCTGAAATGGTGAAGGCGACCCAGGAAAGCGCCCATCCGCCCGAATAGCTCGGGTTTCCAAAACTCTCGCTTTGGGGGAAAACCGGGCGCTTTTGTAAACAATGCCGTGACAAAATGGGATTTATCGGCAGCCGGGATGCTGCCAACCAATTGACCTTCCAGCGTTGGCAGGACTTTGGGCACGGATAACCCGCACCGGGCGAGGTAGTTCAGGAAATCCGCTTCGGCATAAACCTGATCCTCAGCGCGGCGGTGGTCATGCCCGACTCTGAGAATGTACTCCTCACCACCTTTATTGACTTGATAGATGAAACTCTCAAAACCGTCCAATATTTGAGAATCTTCGGGTTTTATGCCGTAAATCGCCAGCGCTTTAGTAAAAAGGTCGTCCGTGAATAGCTTTCGAATACTTTTATCCATGTGGTTGTCTTCTGAGGTCTCCGCGAAGTCAAATTTCATTAATTGATAATAGGATGATTATAAATCACAAAAGTTGCGGATTTTGAGAGTGTTTACGATCCACCAGTTTGGCTTATGGCAGATTTAACCCGGTGGATTTACCAATAAATGGAGGTTGTGTTATATTTGATAGGTTAGGCTTTTTTACGAAAACGGATCGATTATTTAAGTTAGCCCTGAAGAGACGATGACAATTATCTTAGACTATTTACCCTTAATTATTTATGCTTTGCTTTTCACCGGTTTGAAGATCAGCGAGCGAGCGGTCCTGACCCGCCCCGGAAACAATATCCGGAAGGGATGGGGGGATTGGACGGTGTGGCTGATCCTTATCCCGATGTGGCTGGTGTTGATTGGGCCGGCAGCAGAATTTATCTTCCTCCACAACCGGCCAACCCTTTGGGAGATGGTTTCCGGTGCGGCATTGTTTGTTGGTGCGGTTTTTTTCTCCGTCAGAGGATATCTGAACCTGGAAGAAGGTTTCAGCAAGGCGATCGAGCGTGACGATACCCAACTGGTCATCACCGGGTTATATAACACGATCCGGCACCCCGTTTCTCTGGGAAATATCCTTTTTCTGGTTGCCTGCCCCTTATTCCTGGCGGCAGGGCCATCCTGGATCCCGGCCCTGATCGGCGTTCTGGGTGTGATGCTGCGGATTTCGATTGAAGAGGCCTTCATGCAGCGCCATATCCCTGATTACGCGGCTTATAAAGAGCGAACCTGGGCTTTGATCCCCTATCTTTATTAATTAGGCTATTTGGCCATTGAAAGAACGCCTCTTCGGTAACCGGAGAGGCGTTTTCCTGTTAAATTTCGGTGCCCTCAGGGAACCCGGAGAGGGCTTTTATGGATAAATACATCCAATTTACCGTTTAGTGGCTGCTGTGGTCTTTAGGCAGCTTAGGAAGCAGCCAGGAGAGGAACGCGTCGGTGGATCGGGTTTGGAGCAGAACTTTACCGGGGCCGGTCAGGTCCACGACCAGACCTTCACCGCTGAACAGCGTGGATTTGATGCCGCCAACCGCGCGGACATTGAAGCCCATGTTCTGGCTGAACGCGACCAAATGGCCGGTATCAACGGTATAACGCTGACCGGCGGCCAGGTCCAATTCATGGATGGCGCCATAGGAGGAAAGGATCGCCTTCCCCTGACCGGAGATCTGCAGCATGATTAACCCTTCGGAAGCGAAGAAAGTCTTCGCGCCGCCCCATTTGGTATCGACGGAAACGCCGTTTTCCGAAGCCACATACGAGCCGGATTGGACGACCATGCCGTTATTATTCAATTGGACGACGTGCATGTCGCCAGGCAGAGCAGGGGCAACGGTGATCTCGCCGCCTTGGCCGCCGGCCCGGAAAGTGTTCTGAAAGAAGGATTCGCCGCCCAGCACAGCCCGACCCAATGATTTGAGTAAGCCGCCGCGGGCTTTGGTTTCGATGACGACATCCGGGGACATGCTGACCATTGAGCCGCCTTCCACCTGGATCTCTTCGCCCGGCCCGAGGGTGACAATTCCCAGGGTATAAGACGGTTGATACTTTAATTCGATATTCATTTTTACTCCTTAATTTATGGATTGACTTGCTTTAGGTTTGAGAAGGTGCGATCGAGAGGACCCTTAGAAGGACCCGCCTTTGGTGGATCGCATCGCGATGTTCGGCCAGATAGATGCCCTGCCAGGTGCCCAGGCTGAGGAGCCCGTTGTCCACCGGGATTTCGAGGCTGGTGTGCGTCAGCATGGTTCGCAAATGGGCGGGGGAATCATCTTTACCTTCCAGAGTATGCGCAAACCAGGTTTCACCTTCCGGGGCAAGGCGTTCCAGGAAGTTTTCCATGTCGATCTTGGCGGATTGGGCATAATTTTCATTGATGACCAGAGACGCGCTGGTATGCTGGACGAAGAGGTATGCCATACCTTCCTCGACTCCCCATTGGCGAAGTTGGGTGTTGATGGCATTGGTGAAGTTGTAAAGCCCTTTGCCGGAGGTATTGATAAAAAGGACGGATTTAAGCCATTGCATCTCAATTTTCCTGTTTTAATTCATTATACATGCGCCGAGTCATTAAATCGACAGGCTGTTCAGGTCTTTTGAGGGCAAAATGGATCATTTAAGTGCCATACAATAGTGGGATTATTCACAAAATATGTTTTGTCTGATAAGATTAACGAAATATGGATTTGGAATGAATAAATGGAGTGTTTATCATTCATTATAAATCGTTGAATGGAAGAAACTTCTGTTTACCGGTAACACAAAAGGGAAGAAGAGCAGAAGGCGGTTGTGGAAAGTAAATACCCGATCACGCGAACAAAACTGATTATTCCACGTCGACGTGATGAAATTGTCACACGGCAACGTTTATTATCGATTTTAAATGATCTTCTTGATCTCAAGCTGATCATCGTCGCCGCACCTGCCGGCTATGGCAAGACTTCGCTTCTGATCGATTTCGCCACACATACTGAATGGCCGATCTGTTGGTTATCGCTTGATCAGCTCGATCAGGATCCCTTCCGTTTTATCTCACATTTCATTGCTGCACTGCAAGCCCGATTCCCCGAATTTGGCAGCAATTCCCTTTCCGTTTTGAATAGTATCCCCCAGGCGCAACTGGATATCCCCGCGATCGTCTCAACGATTGCCAATGATATTTATGAGCATGTAACTGAGCATTTCATTTTCATGCTGGATGATTACCAACTGGTTGAAGATGGGGAAATGGTGAACCAATTCATCAATAGTTTCCTCCAGGCAGCGGATGAAAACGTTCACCTGATGGTCTCTTCCCGGCGGCTGTTGACCCTTTCGGATATGCCATTGCTGGTTGCCCGAAACCAGGTGGGCGGCCTTTCCTTTGAAGAGATTGCTTTCACCTCCCTTGAAATTCAGGAGCTGCTCCTGAAGAACTACCACATCACCATCTCCGATAAATCCGCTGATGAGATCACTCAGCAGACCGAAGGTTGGATCACAGGGCTTTTACTTTCTACCCAACTTCTGGAAGACGAAATTGGTGAGCGGATCAGGACGGCCAGAGTCTCGGGCGTGAACCTGTATGATTATATGGCCCAGCAGGTGTTTGAACAGCAGCCTGAGGACATCCAGCTCTTCCTGCTGCGCACCTCCATTCTCGAAGAATATGATGCCCAACGATGTAAGCGAGTCATCGGCAAGGCACTCAAGATCACCGAATCCTGGCAATCGCTGATTGACCAGGTGACGTTACGAAATTTGTTTGTGCTGCCGGTGGGGGATACCGGTGACCTTTGGCTGCGTTATCACCATCTCTTCAGGGATTTCCTTCAAGCCAGGATGCGCAAGGAACGTCCTGAAGAGACGATCGCGATCACCATTGCTTTGGCGGATGATTTCGCCGACCATCAGGATTGGGAACAAGCTTTTGTCCTTTATAAGCAGGTGCGGGCAGTGGATGAGATGCTTAACCTGGTGGAGAAAGCCGGCCCAGCAATGGTCACAGGCGGCAAACTCCTGACCTTGAAGGAGTGGATGGCCGCCCTGCCACCGGACATTGCCACCTCGCGGCCTTCATTGCTTTCCCTGCAGGCTGCCATCCTGGTCAACAGCGGTGAGATGGATCAGGGCGTCCAGCTATTCACTAAGGTGATCGATCGCTTGCTGGAAGATAATGATCCGGCCCATGTTGAGACTTTGGCGTTAAGTTTGATCCGGCGGGCAGTGGCCCTGCAGATTCAGGGTGACCTTCAAAAATCTCTGGCGGATAACCAAAATGCGATTGACATTCTGGATGAGTTCCCAGAATTTGGCTTGATCAAGGCTGAAGCGCTTCGGAATATTGGGGTGACCCTCTACTATAAAGGCGAGGTCAAGGAAGCGATCAACATCCTCAAGGAATCTCTGCGGTTGTTTGAAAGTTACAACGATCAACAGAATGTTCCGAAAGTGCTTTTCAATATCGGCCTGATGCATAAGGTGCTCGGCGATTATGTCCGGGCTGAGATGATGTATCAGGAAGCCCTGGACGCCTGGAGTTCGGGCGGCAACCTGGCCTGGACGGCAAACCTCCTGAATAACCTGGGCGTGCTGCAGCAATTAAGAGGCGATTATGAAAAAGCTGCCAGCAATTTTGAGCGCGCAATTGAATATGCCCGAATCAGCAATTCGCCCAAATCAGAGAGCGTTTCGCTAACAAGCTTAGGTGATCTCTATAAAGACCTGGATGCTTTCCCGGAATCTCTGGATGTTTATAGGCAAGCTGAAAGTATCGCCAAGCAGACGAATGATAAGTTCCTGCTGTTATATCTGGGTATTGCAGAAGGTATTCTGAATCGGATATCAGGCGATTTCGCCAAGGCAGAAGTAGCATTTGAAAAAGTTCGGGATCAGGCAACAGAAAGCCAGTCGATCCATGATCTGAATCAGATCGAGTCGGAGATGGCGTTGTACTACCTCCGGCTGGGGAAATATGAGGAAGCTTTTGCGGCGGCCAAGAAAGCTTATGATAATTTCCAAGCAGAAGGCAACCAGAGTGAGGCCTTGCGGGCAGCTTTTAGCTGCTCAATGGCGCTCTCAGTGATCGGTGATAAGGATGAAGCGCTGGTTTATCTGGAGAAGGTGCTTCCGGCATTGCTGGAAAATAACTATGCCACGCCATTGATCGTTCAGGCTCGCGAACTCAAAGAGCTCTTGATTTCGGTAAAAGGTAAACACGAGATCAAGCGCCAATTTGCCCGGATTGTGGAACGGGTGGATTCCTTCGAAGAGAAACTCCCGGTCACCCGGCGCAAGATCCGCCGTCAGGCAACCATTATGCCGTTCGCACCGCCAAAGATGATCATTCAATCCTTTGGGAAAGCTCAGGTGCATATCAACAACCGGTTGGTGAGCAGCAGCGACTGGCAAACTCAGACTTCACGGGATATGTTCTTCCTGTTCCTGGCGCACCCGGAAGGGCTGACAAAAGAACAGGTTGGCCTCTATTTCTGGCCCGACGCCACTCCCGATGAGTTGAAACTGCGTTTCAAGAATACGCTGTACCGGCTCCGGCGCGCGGTGGGGCGGCAGAGTGTATTGCTGCAGGATGATTACTACCAGTTCAACTGGTCTTTGGATTATGAGTATGATGTTGAATCCTTCACCAATGCCGTGGACCGAGCGCAGAAGGCGAAGGAAACCCGGGACAAGATCAATTACCTGAAAGTTGGGGTGGAGAGTTATAAAGGGGATTATCTCTCGGAGATTGAAGAGATCTGGGCAATCACCGACCGGCAGCGATATTATCAGATGTACCTGGATGTGCTGATGCGGCTGGCAAATATGTATATGGAGCGAAAGTCCTATAAGACAGCCCTGCGCTATTGCTACCAGGCCTTGACGGAAGATGCCTGCCTGGAAGATGCCCACCGTCTGGCCATGCGGATCCATGCCGCAACCGGAAACCGGGCTGCCATCGTGCGGCAATATGAGCGCTGCCGGGTCGCATTGGTCAAAGAAATCAACGCTCCGCCCTCCCGACAGACCCGCGAACTCTATGAAACGCTGATCCAAAAGTAGCGAAGTATAACAATTCGGCACTGAAATTGCACACCGGATAGGTATCTATCCGGTGTTTTTTGTGTCTAACAGGCATCTGATAGGGTGGAGCAGGATTAAAGCATATCAATCCTGTTATTATTGCGTTCCTGAGCCTGTTTTGCAGAGTAGTTTGAAGCCGTCCGCCAACAATAATAGAGTAGAAATTTGAAAGACCACTGAATGTGACTTTCACCAAAAACCAACATCAACGTTTTATCTGAAAGGAATTACCATGTCCAAGCTCT
>CAYUSC010000136.1:4827-6984 GCA_964447265.1 uncultured Candidatus Brevefilum sp. | reverse complement strand
GTGAAAGGGGCTGTGGTGTTTATTATCGAGTTATTACCCAATTGCGCTCAGCAAATCCCGGCAAAGATCGGCGCTGTCTTCAATCCCGACCGAGAGCCGTACCAACCCATCGGTGATCCCGGCGGCGAGGCATTTTTCCCGTGGGGTGTTGCGGTGGGTCATGCTGGCCGGGTGCTGGATCAGGGTATCCACGTTGCCCAGGCTGACGGCCAGGGTGGCAACCTTGAGGTTGTTCATCATCTGCTTGCC
This sequence comes from uncultured Candidatus Brevefilum sp., assembly GCA_964447265.1. Classification (GTDB taxonomy): domain Bacteria; phylum Chloroflexota; class Anaerolineae; order Anaerolineales; family Anaerolineaceae; genus Brevifilum. The sequence continues at coordinate 6,735 of CAYUSC010000136.1, read as the reverse complement.
CGCTTCCAGGCCGCCTTTGAGGTCAAAGGCGATCATCCCGCCGAAATTGATCATCTGACGCAGCGCCAGGGCATGGTCGGGATGGCTGGTCAGGCCGGGATAATAGACCCGGTTGACCGCGGGGTGTTTTTCCAACACCTTTGCCACCCGCAGGGCGTTCTGGCAGATGCGGTCCATCCGCAGCATGAAGGTCTTGAGGCCGATATTGGTCATCCAGGTGTCGATCGGGCTGGGGGTGCCGCCGATCAGTTTATAGATCTGGTAAAGCTGGCCGTGCAGGAGGTCCAGATCGGTAGTCAACACCGCGCCGCCCAGCACCTGTCCATGACCGGAAAGGTACTTGGTGGTGGAGTGGACCACAATATCCGCGCCAAAAACCATCGGGCGCTGGCAGAAGGGCGTACCGAAAGTGTTATCCACCGCCACCCGCGCCCCATGGGCGTGGGCCAACTCGGTGACTGCCTGGATGTCCGTCAGCCGCAGGGTTGGGTTGACAGGTGTCTCGATATAGGCCAGTTTGGCTTTGGGGTGCGCTTCAAAGGCTTTCGCCCAGCCTTCCGGGGTGTTATCTGCCACCCAGACGACCTGGATGCCGTAACGGGGGGCCAGGTTGTTCAGGAACAGGTAGGTGCCATCATAGAGCGCGGCCTGGGCCAGCACAGTCTCCCCGGCGGAAACGCAGGCCAGAATGGCGGCCGTTACCGCGGCCATCCCGGAGGCAAAGACCAGCCCACCCACCAGGGTCTCGGGATCGGCCTCGGGGCGCTGCTTGATCAGGTCCCAGGCTTCGAGAACGGCCAGTTTCTGGGCTAACTGCTGGTGATTGGGGTTATTGAGCCGGGTGTAATAATAGCCAGGCGCCTCACCGCCGGCAATCGCAGCCCCGGATTCAGTGTCATTGAAGGTGAATACTGAATTCTGATAGATTGGGGGCAGGTGCGAATTTTGAGGATTCTCAGTTTCCGTATAATGGGTCAGGAAGGTGTTCAAGCCTTCATAACTACTGGGCGGTTGTTTCACGATGAACTCCTTGGCGCAAATTAAAGGACATTATAAACGTAGTTCCCATTCCTGGCTGACTTGAAACTGAGATCTCTCCGCCCATATCGTTCACCAGCTCACGGACCAAACTGAGCCCCAATCCGGCACCGCGATGATCAGCGGAAGGATTTCCCTGCCCGCGATAGAACCGCTCCCAGATATGGGGCAAGTCCTCTTCGCTGATCCCTTCGCCGGTGTCACGCAGGTGAATCCTGACGGTCTGGGAATCCTCCTCAACCAGCAAGGAGATGATGCCGCCGGGTGGGGTGTGGTGGATGGCGTTGCGGATCAGGTTAGCCAGGACTTGCTCCAGCCGGTCAGGGTCAGCCTCAATGATCGGATCCGTTTGCGCTTCCACAACCAGCATCACCTTACCGGATTGCCAGGCGAGCGGTTTGAAGGCGCCTGCGACCCGGTGGACCAGGCTGGCGACTTCAACAGGTTTCGTTTCAATCACCAAAGCGCCAACTTCCGCTTGTGAAAGCGTGAACAGATCGTCTATCAGCCGGGTGAGATGCTGAACTTCGTTTTGCAGGATGACCAAATCCTGCCTTATGGAATCGGGCAGATTGCCCCGTTCTGAGAGCGAATCGAGATTACTCTGAATGGTAGCCACCGGTGTCCGCAGTTCGTGAGATGTGTTGGCGGTCAGTTGTTTTCTGTTTTCCAAAAGCAGGGAGACTTTATTTTTCTCCTCATTGAGGGCATCAAAGGCATAGGCCAGGTCATCCGCCATGGCATTAAAGTTGCGTTGAAGCTGGGCGATTTCATCTTCGCCCTGTACTTCAGCCCGGGCTTGATAATCACCTTGCTGCAGGCGCTGAGCTGCCTGGGCCAGGTGATCCAGCCGGTTGGTCAGGCGTTTCA
>CAYUSC010000136.1:0-4817 GCA_964447265.1 uncultured Candidatus Brevefilum sp. | reverse complement strand
CGAGAGGTAGGAAACCAACGCCGCAGGCCCCATGAATAACACCAGCGCACCCAGGGTGAGGACGATGGTGACGCTCATATAAGGGAGGATGGTTTCCATCAGCCGTGAAGCGAGGGTTATGACCAAATTGTCCTCGTTGCCGGATATTTGAGGTAAGTTGGAAAGGTTCAGGAAGATGATGCCGGCAAGAATGAATAACACGGCAATCAGTGCGATCAGGCTCAGTTGGATGTGGATCAGTTCCCAGACCAATCTATGTTGACGTTTGCGCTGCCACCAGGCCCAGAAATAGCGCCCAATCCGAAAACCGATATATATTGGACCACTTGTCAAACCAAGCAGAGAAAAAAGGCCAAATGTCGCACTGGGATCCAGCTGTCTGCCCATCAGATTGAAAACCAAGGGAATGACCAGGCTGGTCAGCAGGGTCAGCATGAGGGCAGCCGGCAGATCAATGGCGACCTTCACGATCCATTTGCCGTCCCTGATCCGCAGCCGGATCATCAGCCAGAAAGCGAGCAGGATATCGAAAAACAACGAGGTGTTGTAAAAGAGGGAGTTTTGGGTATCGTTATTAAACAGATGGATGCTACCAAAAAGGAGCAACCCCAACCCCAGGGTTTCCAGAAGCGATCGGGCCAAACCAACAGACTTGAACCCGGATTTGCCGGTTCTCATTGTTCTTTCCTCAGGCGATACCCCACGCCCCAAACGGTTTCAATTGCATCGCCCATCATGTCCAGTTTATTGCGCAGCCGGAGAATGGCGTTATCCACGGACCGGTCTCCCGGGAGATAGGCCTCATCCCATACGGTTTCAATCAGGTAGGCGCGGCTGAAAACCCTGCCGGGATTTCCCATGAACAAAGCCAATAGGTCAAATTCCAGCCGGGTCAGATCAAGTTCACTTTCGTTCAAGGCGACCAGGCGAGTATCGGGGTCCAAATGGATGGCGCCATAGGCCAGGATGGACTGGACCGGCTGGCGATCCTGTTGGATGGTCTGATGGATCAGATCCATCCGGCGTAAGAGGGCGTGCACCCTGGCCAGCAGCTCCCGGTTGTTGAAGGGTTTGGTCAGATAGTCATCGGCGCCAACTTCCAACCCAATCACCCGGTCGGTGGCCTCACTGCGCGCGGAGAGCATCAATACCGGCACGGAGGAAACCTCCCGTACCTGGCGGAGAACGGCAAGTCCATCCAGTTCCGGCAGCATCCAATCCAGGATGATGAGGTCGGGGGTGCAATTCCTGAATTCAGCCAGGCCGCGCTTTCCATCTGAGGCCAGGGTCACCTGGTGCCCATCCGCGGTTAATTCCCGGCGGATGGATTCAGCCAATTCAAGAGCATCTTCGACCAACAGGATTTTTGCCATAGCAGGATTCTAGCATACTTAGGAATACGGCTGTCCCATTTGGAGCAGTTGAATTGTGGTGCGGCAGGTCCACGCTGTATAATGAGTTTATTGACCTGAAAGGAGCCTTGAATGGCCTTTAAATTGACCTGGCTGGGGCACGCAGCCCTGGCATTGGAAACCGGCGGATATAAGCTGCTGGTGGATCCCTATCTCTCTCACAACCCGGCGGCCACGGTCAGCGCGGATACAGTGGAGGCCGATTACATTCTCGTCACCCACGGACACGGCGATCATATCGGCGATTCTGTGGCGATTTCCCAGCGTACCGGCGCACCGGTGATTGCTAATGCGGAAATCTGTTCCTGGCTCGGGAAAAAAGGCGTCAGCACCCACGCCCAGCATCTGGGCGGCGGGCATACCTATCCCTTTGGTTATCTCAAACTGACCCTGGCCCTGCATGGCTCCGGTCTGCCCGATGGCAGCTATGGCGGCAATCCGGCCGGACTGTTGCTGACCACGAACACCGGTGAAAAGGTCTATATGGCGGGCGACACGGGCCTTTTTGGCGATATGGCCCTGATTGGCGAAGAGGGCTTGTCCCTGGCTGTGCTCCCGATTGGCGATAATTACACCATGGGACCGGCTGATGCCCTGCGGGCTGTCAAACTGTTGAAACCCCAACACGTGATTCCGATTCATTATGATACGTTTGACCTGATCCGGCAGGATGCCGCAGCCTGGGCGCAGGAGGTCCAGTCGCAGACGGGTACCATCGTGCACCTGCTGCAACCTGGCGGAACTTTTACAAGTGAGTGAGATGGAGGATTGATGATGAACGAACGCGTTCCCCCCGGCCAACATCTAACCGAACGGTTCCCGGTTTTGCATTATGGACAAATCCCGGCCTTCAATCCCAGCACCTGGGATTTCAGGATCTGGGGGGAGGTCGAGGAGCCTGTGATCTGGACCTGGGATGAGCTGATGGCGCTCCCGCGGGTCAGGCTCAACCTGGACCTGCATTGCGTGACCACCTGGAGTAAGCTCGATATGGTCTGGGAGGGCATCTCCCTCCGGCAGGTGGTGGAGGATGGCCTGGTGAAACCCAAGCCCAGTGCCCGGTATGTGATGCAGTACGCCGATGGCGGCTACAGCACCAACCTGCCCCTGGCGGTGATGCTGCAGGATAATTTCTTGCTGGCGACCCATTGCGATGGGCAGCCCATTTCGCCTGAGCACGGTTTCCCCCTGCGGGGCGTAGTGGGCGCGCTTCCAGGACGAGACGACCTGAAGGACGTCTATCTCTGGAAGGGCGCTAAGTGGCTGCGCGGCCTGGAGTTTTTAAGCGCGGATCAATTGGGCTTTTGGGAAGCCAACGGATACAGCAATGAAGCGGATGTTTGGAAGGAGCAGCGTTTTTCTCGCTGATCAGCCGTTCTGGCGGGAGCGGATGAAGAAGAACGCCAGGGCAGCGCCTCCGGCCAGCAGCAGGAAACCGATTCCCAGCAGAAGCGGCGAGCGGTTGGTGCTGGTGCCCGGGTCTTCATTTGCGGCCGCTGCTGAACTCGGCTGTGCGCCGAAATCCACGATGACGGTGTCGCCCGCAGTGACGCTCAGGGGATAGTTGAGGCTGGTCGTGGCGTTATAGCCGTTCGGGATGCCCATGCTCAGGTTATATTCACCCTCAGGCACGCTTTGGAAACAGGGCAGTTCTTCGGTGTCATAGTCATCCGGGAAACCGTAGAAGGTTTCCACCGTCTGTGAGAAGGTGCCCTCACGATTGTTGAGGTTGGCAACGCCGCCAGCCATGTAATACTCATCCTCAGAGCGTTTCTGATTGCCATCCAGGTCTTCATAGAGCACAACGCAAACCATTGCATTGCCGTTGAAGGGGGTTGGCGTCGGTGGGCTCATGGTCGGGGTGGGTGTTGGGCCTTCGGGCGTAGCCGTGGCCGGGGCAACAGTGGCGAGGAGCAATTGTTGGTTTGGTGTGATGCTGCAGTCTTCATCCAAACCATTCAGTGTGATGATCGTATCAATGGAGACATTGGTGAGCAGGAAAATGCGCGTACAACTGTCACCTTCCTGAACAGTGTAGATGATCTGACCATCCGCATTGGGTGTGGGTGTGGAATAGACCGACTGGTTGAGCGTGCCGGCATCCACAAGCTGTGGCCGTGCAAAAAACAGTGCACCGATCAGGACCAACAGAGACATTGTCAAAAGAAGTGTTTGTTTTTTCATAAGCGCCTTTTCTTTCTAAGCTTGCATTATAACATCTCTTAAAATGTTCGCCAGTTTAGGAAGATTTGGAGGAAACTTGCTTTAATTATATAATTATGCCCGCATGATACGCAATCGACCACCCTTTTTCCGATTTTTCCGGCTGGGAGTTCTCCCGGTTCTGTTGCTCGCCCTGGTTTTTTTGACCGGGTGCGATATTTTGCTGCCGGCTGGGCCTCTCCCGGCGACCGAAACACCCACCCAGACCTTGACCCCCACCGCGACGATTGACTGGTTCCCGGCTACCCCCACGCCGACCCTCCTGGCAACAATGGCGCCAACCGCCATGCCCACGCTGGCGGATGCGCGCGAGGGCGTCACGGAATTGCTGGTCTCGGATGATTTTACGGATGAATCGCTGTGGAACACGCCGCATTCCACGGCGGGTAACGTGGCCTACGGCAACGGCAACCTGACTCTGGCCGCGGCGCAAAACGGCGCTTATCTGTTCAGTCTCAGCCGCCATACCCTCTCCGCCGATTTCTATCTGGAATTTACTGTGGATACCAACCTCTGCCAGGGCAACGACCAATACGGCGTCATCTTCTGGCGGCAGTCCGAAGGGGATTACTACCGGCTGATGGTGACCTGCGAGGGCAGTTATCGTCTGGAAGTGGTTCAGAATGGTTCGACCATCGTTGTTCATAATTGGGAAGTTGCCAGCCGTCTGCGGCCGGATGCGCCTGCCTCCAACCGGTTTGGGCTGTGGGTGAAGAATGGCCAGTTCCAGCTTTACATCAATGACACCTTCCAGTTTGAAGAGAGCATTGCCCGCAATCGCACTGGGGACCTGGGCGTGTTCGTCCGTACCGTCAGCGGCTCAGCCATGACCGTGCGCTTCTCCGATCTGCAGATCTATCGGGTGGATGGGGAGTAGAGAATTAGGTAGTAGGAATTAGGAAATGGGTAATTAGGTAATTCGTAGGGTGCGCTCTGTTCCTGAGCGCGCCTTTTAGTTTTTTTATCTTGTCATTGCGAGCGTGCGAAGCAATCTCCAGTTTGGAATTTCAGATGTAGGTCACGCTTCCAGCGTGACAAAAAAGTCACGTAGATAGCTTCGCCATCATACGTGACCTACAATAATTACATTTTGATGGATGTAGGGTACACCAATAATTTACAATCTCGGCCAGCGCAGCATCAGGTCTTCCAGCACCAGGCGCACATTGGCATAGGCGTCCA
>CAYUSC010000135.1:0-7055 GCA_964447265.1 uncultured Candidatus Brevefilum sp. | reverse complement strand
GATTTGGTGCGCGGAAGATCGCCGCACACCCTACTGTAATTCTTCCGTTGTAGGGTGCGCTCCGGTGTTGAGCGCACCAGACAGGATCGCGATTTGGTGCGCGGAAGATCGCCGCACACCCTACCTTCGCCATTCTTCCGTTGTAGGGTGCGCTCCGGTATTGAGCGCAACAGGCAGGATCGCGATTTGGTGCGCGGAAGATCGCCGCACACCCTACCTTCGTCATTCTTCCGTTGTAGGGTGCGCTCCGGCGTTGAGCGCACCATGACGGATCGCTGAAGGCAGGCAGGGAGGGCGGGCATGAAGGCAGCGGGGTGGTTGTTTTATTGACGGACACTCTGAATCCTGCTATGATTCATACGATATGCAAGAACCTAAAAAGGGCTTTTTCTCCCGGCTGTGGGATCACCTCCGCCGGGAATTGCAATGGTTTCGACCGGGCTTGGGGTATAAACGCTGGTTGATCCTCGTTTTTTTAGGGACAACACTGTTGAGTGTTGGCCTGGCGTTGGTTTTATTGGATGTCTATCGTAACGCACCGGATACCTGGTGGCTCCCCGTTATCTCAACTTTATCCCTGCGCTTCCTCGACCGACCCATCCGGGTGATCATCTTTGCCGGGATCGGCGTCGTGCTGGTGATGCTGGGGATTTGGGGCTCCAACCGGTCATTGCTGCGGCCTTTCGTCCCACCCGGCAAGCCTTTGATTGAAGCGTTGGAAAGTTACCGGCGCAGAGATCGCGGCCCGCGGGTTGTGGTGATCGGCGGCGGTCATGGGCTGGCGTCGTTGCTGCGCGGTCTGAAGGAATATACCCACAACCTCACGGCAATCGTGACCGTGGCGGATGATGGCGGGTCGTCCGGCGAAATCCGGCGCGATATGGGGATCCTGCCTCCCGGCGATATCCGCAACTGCCTGGCGGCGATGAGCAATAACGAAGATTTGCTTTCTCAAGTGTTCCAGTATCGTTTCACAGCGGGTAAAGGGCTGGAAGGGCATTCCCTGGGCAACCTTTTCATCACCGCGCTGACGGAAGTCACCGGCAGCTTTGAAGAAGCCGTGGCGGAATCCGGCCGGGTTTTGGCGGTCTATGGCCAGGTGCTGCCTGCCACGCTGACGGACGTGCGCCTGTTGGCCGATCTGGAAGATAAGGACGGCAAGATCATCCATGTTTCCGGTGAGACCAACATCCGGGAGACGGAAGGCAAAGTGAAGCAGGTCTGGCTGGACCCGGCGAACACCCCGGCTTTTCCCCCGGCCATTTCGGCCATCCTCAGCGCGGACCTGATCCTGATCGGACCCGGCAGCCTTTATTCCAGCATGCTTCCTAACCTCCTGGTGCGGGACCTTTCCGAAGCGGTCCGTGCCAGCCGGGGACTTAAATTCTTCATCTGCAATGTCGCCACCGAGCGTGGTGAGACGGATGGCTTTAGCTGCTATGACCATGTCCGAACGGTTGAGGAGCATGTCGGTGAGGGGATGTTTGACCTGGTGATCTGCAACAACCATTTCAAGGGACACCTGGGGCACGATGTGGATTGGGTCAGAATGGATGAGAAACTTCTGCAGCATACGGCCGTCTATTGCGCCGACCTGATCGATCCGGACTATCCCTGGCGGCATAATTCCACGCTTTTGGCCAAGACGGTCATGAACCTTTTCTATGAACGGACCGGACCGCTCACAGAATAATGACAGAAATTATAGTGAAACAAATCATCTATACAGGTGAACAACTAATGGTAAAATCTATTACGGTAACACAATCTATTTAGGAGGCAGAAATGACAATTCGTGTTGGTATTAACGGTTTCGGCCGCATTGGCCGTCAGGTCTTGAAAGCGATTAAGGAACGATATCCCGACGCGCTGGAAGTTGTGGCAGTCAATGACTTATTTGACGCAGACGTGAATGCGTATTTATTCAAACACGACTCCAACTATGGCCTGTATCATGGCACCGTTGAAGTCAAAGATGGTAACCTCGTTGTGGATGGCAAGGAAATCAAAGTCCTTTCCGAGAAAAATCCCAACAACTTGCCCTGGAAACAGTTGGGTGTCGATATCGTTGTCGAATCCACCGGTGTGTTCCGCGATGGCAAGAGCACTGACGCCAAACCCGGCGCAGATTCACATATCAATGGCGGCGGCGCCAAGAAAGTCATCATCTCCGCTCCTGCGAAGAATGAGGACATCACCATTGTGTTGGGTGTTAATGATCAACTCTATGACCCCGCGAAACACAACATCGTTTCCAACGCCTCCTGCACCACCAACTGTTTGGCCCCCGCTGCGAAGATCGTGCATGACAATTTCACCATCAAACGCGGCTTGATGACCACGATCCACTCCTACACCAATGACCAGAAGATTTTGGATCTGGCCCACAAAGACAAGCGCCGCTCCCGTGCCGCTGCCCTGAACATTATCCCCACCACCACCGGCGCTGCCAAGGCTGTCGCCCTGGTGATCCCCGACCTCAAGGGTAAATTCGACGGTTATGCGCTGCGCGTTCCCACCCCCACCGTCTCCATTGTCGATTTCGTCGCTGAGACCGAAAAATCCACCTCCGTGGAAGAACTCAATTCCCTCTTCAAGGCCGCTTCCGAAGGCCCGATGAAGGGTATCCTGGCTTACTCCAACGAAGCTCTGGTTTCCATGGACCTCAAGGGTGATTCACACTCCTCGATCATCGACTCTGAGCTGACCGCTGTTATGGGTGGCAACTTTGTCAAAGTTGTGACCTGGTATGACAATGAATGGGGTTACTCCTGCCGGACGGCTGATCTCGCAGCATTGATGGCGAAGAATCTCTAGTCCTTTCATTTTTTACCAAAAACCATTAATGCGTAATGTGTACCGATAAAGTCACATTACGCATTTTTTGAAAAGGAGCAATGTACGGATATGTTCAACAAGAAAATGGTTACTGATTTTGATGTGAAGGGCAAGAAGGTCCTGGTTCGGGTGGACTTCAATGTCCCTTTGAAGGATGGCAAGGTTGGTGATGACACCCGCATCAAAGCGGCGCTGCCCACCATCAATTACCTGCTGGAACAGGGCGCGGCTGTGATCCTCTGTTCGCATCTGGGACGGCCTAAGAGTGAGGCCGATCTTGAGTTCAGCCTGAAACCTGTGGCTGAATATCTGGGCGGATTGATCTCGGCTCCCGTCAAGTTCGCGGAAGACTGCGTTGGCCCTAAGGCTGACGAAGCTGCTGCCGGCTTGAAGCCTGGCGAGGTGCTCGTTCTGGAAAACACCCGCTTCCATGCCGGTGAGAAGAAGAATGACCCCGAAATGGCCAAGGCGCTGGCTTCCCTGGCTGATCTCTATGTGGATGATGCCTTTGGTTCCTCCCACCGGGCGCATGCCTCCACGGCTGGCGTGGCGGATTACCTCCCCGCGGCCGCCGGTTTCCTGCTGGAAAAGGAAATCCAATACTTGGGCAATACCATTGCCGACCCCAAGCGTCCCTTCGTGGCGATTTTGGGCGGCGCCAAGGTCAGCGATAAGATTGGCGTGATCGAGAACCTGCTGGATAAAGCCGATACGATCCTGATCGGCGGTGGCATGGCGAATACCTTCTTCAAGGCGCAAGGCTATGATATGGCCGATTCGTTGGTTGAAGAGGACGCCCTCGAAACAGCCAAGATGCTGCTTGCCAAGGCTGGCGGTAAGTTGGTGCTGCCGGTGGATGTCGTGATGGCGGACGCTTTCTCAAATGACGCCAACGCCAAGACGATGGACCTGGGCAATGTGCCCGCCGGTTGGCGGATCCTCGATATCGGCCCCAAGACCGTTGCAGCCTTTGATGCGATCATCAACAAAGCCGGCACTGTGGTTTGGAATGGCCCGATGGGCGTCTTTGAGTTCGACAAGTTCGCCAAGGGCACCTTTGCGATTGCCGATGCGCTGGCGAAGAGTGACGCGATCAGCATTGTGGGCGGTGGCGACTCCGCTTCAGCGATCAAGAAATCCGGTCTGGCCGACAAGATCACCCATATCTCCACGGGTGGCGGTGCCTCACTGGAAATGCTGGAAGGCAAAGTCCTGCCTGGCCTGGAAGTCCTGAACGATAAATAGCCTAAAAGAAAATAAATAACCCGACAAGTCTGCTGAGATCACTCAGCAGACTTGTTTTTTTTACCTTCATCGGTGGTAATTGTTCTATTGATTATTTAGAAATTTACTTATATATTAAGATTAATCTCACATTATTGCCTTTAGGAGGCGGAAAAATGAATACTCAATTCAAATCCCGTTGGGGATTGCTTATCCTGTGTTTGGCTTTAATGGTATTCAATCTCGATTCAATCTCATCTGTACAAGCGCAAGGCGCGCAAATATTTGTCAGTGCTTCAGGGACCGGGACGGATTGTACCCAGGCGGCACCCTGTCTACCCAATCAGGGGCTGACCAATGCAGTAGCTGGGGACACGATTTATTTCAAGTATGGGATTTATGTGGATCTGGTGAATAATCCTTATCTGACAATCACTAAGGCTGTTTCCTTGATTGGGGGTTGGGATGGTGAAGCAACGGGCGATATTGTCATTGATCCCCTGATGTATGTCACCATCATTGATGGCGGTGGCGCCGGTGTGATTTTTATCGTCAACGAGACAAGCGGATTGGGTAATTTGATCACAATCTCAGGAATCAGATTCCAGGAGGGGGTAGCGACGAATTTTGGTGGTGCGATTTATGTCCAAAATGGCAGAGTGGATATTGTCAATAATGAATTTTTATCCAACATATCCAATGGATACGGTGCTGCAATCGCTGTTGAATCTTCTCATGATGTCCAGATCATCGGCAATCTATTTGATAATAACTCTGCGAATCTGGGTGGCGGAGGGATTTATATTGGCTCGAATGATCCTGACAATACGACAGCACTGATCGAAGACAACTATTTTTTATAGCGGGTATGCTGCCCATGGCTCGGATATCAGCAGTTCAAACAGCCCATTGATTGTCAATCGGAATACGTTCGATGAAACCGAAAGCATTTCCGCTATCAATCTTGTTGTTGAAGGAAACCCTCCTTCAATAATCAGTAACAATATCTTTATTCGGCCCGCTCAAAATGCCATTGAATCATCGACCATGCCTGATAGTCCCCACCAGATTTGGAATAATACAATTGTTGGCGCAGGCAATGGTATTGTTCTTTACAGCGGCTCAGCAGTGGAGGTTGTAAATAATATCTTTGAGGGCTGTAATGAGGGTATTAAATACTTTGGCGGCACATTGACCGGTAGTAATAATCTCTTTTACAATAATAGCGCCTACACCGATGTGGCAGATGACCCAGTTTTTGCTGACCCGGATTTTGTGGATGCTGCCTCGGATGATTATCACGTCAATGAAGGCTCACCAGCGATTGATGCGGGTGTTGCGGTCAGTCTATCCGAGGACTTTGACGGAGAAGTGCGACCCACAGGCAACGGTTTTGATATTGGAGCGGATGAGTATCAAAGCGGAGGGGAAATATTTTTACCCATTTTATTGAAGTAAAACCCTAATCAATTTAATAAAAAAAATTATAATATCCAAACTCGAGTCGAAAATATCGATATGAGTTTGGAATTTAATTGTTGATAGTTATTGACCCAATTATTCACTCCGTCCCTCTTGACAATTAATTAACGCACTTTCTTTATCTTAGGATAATAAACCAATATACATACAGCTCTTTGTTGTGGAGGTGGAAAATGAAACTGCATTACTATATTCGAGGTTTATTGCTTATTTGTGTCGTGCTGTTTGCGCTTTTACCGGGGGGAGCTACGGATGTCGAGGCTGAGGCGGCTACCTATTTTGTGAGCAGTACAGGTTCAGAGACACCCTGCATCCAGTCGAATCCCTGCTATCCGGATCTGGCGTTAACCTATGCCGACCCGGGAGATACCATCTACTTCATGCAGGGGACCTATACACGGGTGAGTGATCCTTTGCTGACCATCACCAAAGGCGTCACGATGATGGGCGGCTGGGACGGCTCGCCAACCGGTGCGGTGGTCGTCGATCCGGAGGCTTACCCGACGGTTTTTGACGGTGTGGATACCTATCGGATTTTTGAAATCAACGAGACGAGCGGCAATCAGGTCACAATATCAGGATTTACATTCATAAATGGTTATCATGATGTCCGGGCAGGCGCGATTGATATTGTGAATGGAAATGTGGATATTCTCAATTCCTCTTTTACGAATAACCTGGGGGGCAGTTATGCGGGGGCTATTTATATCGCCACTGCAGGGGAAGTCAATATACTTAACAACAGTTTTAGTGGTAATTCCGCCACCTATGGCGGGGGACATATTTATGCCGGTTCAGCCAGTTCAGGAACGCTGATTGAAGGAAATGTGTTTTCAGGTGGGAGTGCCAATTATGGCGCGGTTATCCACAGTGACCGGTGCAACCTGACCGTCAATCGAAACTTTATTAAAGATACAGGCTCGGGTTCTGTTATTGATATTTATTCCTACGGCCCCACAGTGGTCATCAGTAATAACATCATTGTCCGCTCTACCAACCAGGCAATGAGCTTCTCTGGAGAAACTGTGAGCCCCCATCAGGTATTAAACAATACCTTGGTAGGCGGGACATATGGTATCACCCCAAACGCCAGTAACTTAAATGTTGTGAACAATATTTTCTACTTCTTTTCAGTCAACAGTATTGGAGGTTATTCGGGTACCGTTGAGGGCAGCAATAACCTTTATTATCTAAATGCCAACGATTCACACCCCTTAGATAACCCCGTTTATGCCGATCCTGGTTTTGTGGACGCGGCCTCGGATGATTATCATATCAACAGTGATTCACCTGCTTTGGATGCGGGGGCAGCAGTTGTCTTGAGTGATGATTTCGATGGAGATGTGCGTCCCCTGGGCAGTGGTTATGATATTGGGGCGGATGAGGTTAGGGTTGGGATGGAAGTCTTTATTCCCATCTTGTTGAATTAACAGTTTTTCTTTTTCGCCCCCGTAACGAGGTGAACGATCATGAAGCCCATTTTGATTTTTCGAAATGGGCTTTTTCTTTGG
>CAYUSC010000134.1:0-7082 GCA_964447265.1 uncultured Candidatus Brevefilum sp. | reverse complement strand
CCCAGCATCACACCAATCGTGGGGATGTCCGAGTGGCCTTCCCGCTTCGATTCCGGGATCAATTCCTCAGCCACCACATAGATCATCGCGCCAGCCGCAAAAGCCAGGGCATAGGGCAATAACGGGCGCATCAGCAAAGTCGCCGCGGCCCCGATCACGGCAGCAATGGGCTCAACAATGCCTGAAGCCTGACCGAACATGAAAGCCTTACCCAACTTCCAGCCCTCCCGTCGCAGAGGAGCGGAAACCGCCAGTCCTTCGGGGAAGTTCTGAATGCCGATCCCGATCGCCAGGGCCACCGCCGACGCCAAACCGGCATCTCCGATTCCAGCCGAGGCGGCGCCAAAGGCCACTCCCACCGCCAGACCTTCCGGAATGTTATGCAGCGTGATGGCCGTCACCAGCAGAACGCTGCGCTGCCAGGAGGACTTCAACCCCTCTTTATAGGAAGTATCCAGACTCTGGTGCAAGTGCGGCAGCAATTTATCCACCGCGAAGAGGAACCCCCCACCGACCAGAAAACCGACGGTAGCCGGCACCCAGGAAGGGACCTTCAACCCCTGGGACATTTCAATTGCCGGAGCCAACAACGACCAGTAGCTGGCTGCGATCATCACGCCGGAGGCAAACCCCAGCATACCATCCAATAATTTCCGGCTCACCTGCCGGGTAAAGAAAATCATCCCTGCGCCAATAGCCGTCATTCCCCAGGTGAAGAGGGTTCCAAAAAGGGCCTGTACGATGGGTGAAAATTGTTCCAAAAAAGCGATCATACCTCTATCTCCTTATTTTTTATTTACTCGAACGAGTATAACATAGATTTAGTAAATAGTAAATAGTAATTTAGTCGCGTCTAATTTTGATTCGGGGATTGAGGTACAATTGAGGCATGTCGAAAAAACTCCTCGAAACCATCATTACCGCAAGCGAGGCCCGCAAGGGGCTTGGTGCAACCACCAATGCTTACCGTCTGTTCAACGGGTTTTATGAAGGCTGTCCTGGCCTGGTATTAGACCGTTATAGCGATACCCTGGTGATCCTCGATCACGGACTGCCCGAAAACAGCGACGTTTCATTTCAGGAGCTAACGGATTGGGCACTTTCTCCAGTCATGGGCTTCAATACCGTCCTGCTCAAGCAGCGTCAGGCAAAAGACCCAGCATTCCGTAACGGCCGTCTGCTGGCAGGCACCGCCCTACCCCAGCAGGTCACCGAAGACGGCATTCCCTATGCACTTGACCTGCAGATGAACCAGGATGCCGGTTTCTACCTCGACACCCGCAACCTGCGCCGCTGGCTGCGGGATCACGCAGATGGCAGGAAAGTGCTGAACACCTTCGCCTACACCGGCAGCCTCGGGATCGCCGCAGGAGTGGGCGGGGCAGTGGAAGTGATCCAGACCGATCTGGACCGGAAATTCCTCGAAATCGCGCAAAATTCATGGCAATTGAACGATTTAGACTCCAACAGGACTCAAATTCTGCCAGTTGACTTCTT
This sequence comes from uncultured Candidatus Brevefilum sp., assembly GCA_964447265.1. Taxonomy (GTDB): domain Bacteria; phylum Chloroflexota; class Anaerolineae; order Anaerolineales; family Anaerolineaceae; genus Brevifilum. The sequence goes on along the minus strand of CAYUSC010000134.1, from coordinate 5,585 downwards.
CAAAGTAGCCGACCGTCTCCGCCGGCAGGAGCGCCTCTTCGACATCGTGATCCTCGATCCACCCTTCTTTTCCACCACCCAGGCCGGACGTGTGGATTGGCAGAATCAATCCACACGATTGATCAATAAAGTCCGCCCCCTGGTGGGCCATGGCGGCCAGCTCGTGGTGATCAATAACAGCCTGTTCCTGCCCGGTGCGGACTTCATGGCGGAATTACAAACGCTGTGCGAATCGGAATATCTCTCGCTGAGGACGCTCATCCCCATCCCCGAGGACATCACCGGTTACCCCAGCACCATCCTGGATATACCCCCCGTGGCCCCCGCGCCGTTCAACCATCCCACCAAGATCGCGATTCTGGATGTGAGCCGTAAAGATCAGCGGCGCTAATCTCCTCCAACATAAAAACCGGTCAGCGATGCTGACCGGTCATTTTTCCAATTGAGCGGATTAAGCTGTCGGGCTGAAGACCGCGCCCTGCCAGGGTGGGATCGTCGCCTTGCGCAGATGGCCTTCTTCGACAACCGCGCCGCCGCCGCCCAACAGATCTTCCACCACCATCCCTTCCGCCAAATGAGGCGTGACGGGGATATTGATATCCCAGGGAACGCCACCGGCATTGATTGCCACCAGCGCCCGCTCACGACCCAAATGCCGCAGGAAAGCAATCGTCCGCCCTTCACCATAGACCGGGACATATTCGCCCGTGCGCAGAACGGGATGATCCAGACGCATATGCGCATACTTCTTGACGGCATTACGCAGATCATGATCCCATTTTGACTCGTCCCAGGGGAACGGCGCTCGGTTCTCGGGGTCCCGCCCACCGGACATGCCAATCTCGTTGCCATAATAAATGCAGGGGGCGCCGGGGTAGGTCATCTGGAAGAGCGTTGCCAGCCGGAAAACATCCTTGTTCTCGCTGACCATTGAAAGGAAACGAGGCATATCGTGGCTGTCCAACAGGTTCAACTGGGCCAGCACATTCTGCCGGGGGTAGATTTCCAGCAACACTTTGGTCCGCTCCAGGAAGGCGTTGGCGTCCAGAACCGGGACTTCGGGCAGCCCCATCATCCCCGAGATCATCGCCTCATCGCGATAGCCCGTTCCGAAGAAACCCACCAATGCGGCGGAGAATTGGTAATTCATCACACCATCGAACATATCACCCTGCAGCCAGTCCTGCGCTTCCGAGGGGATCTCTCCCACCAAATAGGCATCCGGGTTGGCCAGCTTGGTCGCAGCCCGGAACTGGCGCCAGAAGGATTCATCCTTGATTTCAAAGGGCACATCCAGCCGCCAGCCATCCGCGCCCTGCTCGATCCAGTGCTTGGCGACTTCAAAGAGGAATTTTCGCACCTGCGGATTGTCGGTGTTGAATTGCGGCAATGCCGGCAGGTTCCACCAGCAGGAATAGTTGGGCTTGCCCTGATAGGCGTTCATCGGGAACCCATAGACATGGAACCAATCCAGATAGGGTGACTTTTCGCCGTTATCGAGGATATGGTTTAACTGGAAAAAGCCCCGGCTGGCATGGTTGAAAACGCCGTCCAGCACAATATGCATGCCGCGGGAATGAGCTTCATTTAATAACAAAAAGAAGATCGGGTTCTCGCCAAGGATCGGGTCCACATGCCAATAATCGTAGGTGTGATAGCGGTGGTTGGCGGTGGACATGAAAATTGGGTTGAGATAGATCGCGTTGACGCCCAGGTCCTGCAGGTAATCCAGTTTCTCATAGACGCCCAGCAGGTCGCCGCCTTTGAAGCCCGTGCGCGTCATGGGTGAATCCCAGGGTTCTATATAGGTCGGTTTTTCAAGTGAATCGGATTTTGCAAAGCGGTCGGGGAAAATTTGATAAAAGATCGCGTTTTTGACCCAGTCAGGTGTGTATGTCTGCTCAGTCATAGAAATACGGTTCTCCTATTTAATAATCATCGGTCATTTGATTTTACCATTGAAGTATTGCTAAAGAGACTTGGTTCGGTAGGCTGCCGACCCACGTCAAAGAAGATCACTTCCGGTTTTCCCGATCTGCCGCCCAGCTTGCGGGATTGGCGTGGATGTAATTCACGACCCGTTCATATTCACCCTGATCACGGATCACGTGCTCATAATAATTTCGTTGCCAGATTTTGATATCCCCACAACCCGATAATTGATGGATTTTTCGGGATACGGCGGCCTTAAATGTCCCAATAATCGTTCCCAGGGAAATAGGTTTATCCCTAATTAATTCCTGGTCGGGTTGGGGCGGCATATATGCCGCCCCTGCGCCCTCTTCGGCTCCAAATTCATCCCTGATCTCGATAATCCCGTGGAAATGATTGGGCATCACCACAAAAATCGCATTGCTCACTGATGGAAAATGGGCAGGAATCTCCTGCCAGCAATCCGCTACCACCCTGCCAAACGCATTTAATTGCATCGCTTCACCTTTAATCCGCCCAAATAGAAATTTACGCTGATGGGTTACCAATGTGACGAAATACGCGCCTGGCTGGGCATAATCATAAGCTGGCAGACGGATGGATCGCCTTCGATGTTGATCGTTTCCATTTCTATCATTTCTCCTCCCTTTCTTTTTCATCCCCATCCGGAATATAATGATTCTATCGCTTTCCCATCCTGGCTGAACAAGACTAAGCACATTATTGGTACCCTGAAAGGATTCCCATATGCCGGATTCAACCCCTTCCCCACTGGATGATTATTTTGCCGGATTTCCGCCCAATGTACGGGAGCGTCTGGAACAGATCCGCACCCTGATCCGCACTCTCGAACCGGAAGCCACAGAAGTCATCAGCTACCGAATGGCCGCCACAAGACTGCATGGCTACATCCTGGTCTATTTCGCCGCCCACGAACATCACATCGGTCGTTATCCCGCCCCGGTAAATGACACGAATTTCCCCGGCGATCTTACCGCCTATGCATCAGGCAAGGGCACGGTTCAATTTCCGCACGACCGGCCGCTTCCGCTGGACCTGATCGCTCAAATCGTGACCTATCGCGCCGATACAAATGCCGCCAAAGCAGCAGCGAAAAAAGTTAAACGCTAAATCTTTGAAAACGAATTAAAAGGTTGACATTCAAAAGGCGGCTGGTTATGCTTAACCGTGGGAATGGTTAGGTCCCGGTGGGCCTCCCGGTCTTCAAAATCGGTCGTCGGGTCGCGTGGCGAGCCGTGGTGGGTTCGACTCCCATCCATTCCCGCCTTTTTATCGATACTTTTTCTGGAAATTACTCTCCCAGCATTAGCCTATTTTCCGTTGTCCCTCGACAAATCCCCCTGATACCCGTCATTTATGGGTGAATTTCAATCTCGTCCATAATAAAATAATCGCCTGCCCGGGAATGCCGATCAGGAAGATCAGCCAGCTCTTCTGATCCATGAAGGTCAGGTAGATTGCCAGCAATAAACTCCACAACAACATTGAGATAAACACATAGTTCAAAGCGCGCGTTCCCCAAATGGCGTTGAACACAATCAGCACAATGCAAGCCACAGGGAGTGCATAGACGTATGCCATCCAGATTGGCAGGTTGATCGACAGGATCCCAATCACAACAAAGACGATTGTGGCGATCAGGAACACCAGCATCGTGGAAAGCAGGGTGATGACGAGATGGTTGCGCTGTTGATGTTTTTGCTCTGAACGAGATATGTTCGCTTCCAGGTTATGTTGCACTTCAAGCAGGTAATCCACGGATACGGAAAATAAGGCGGCGATCTGTTGAAGCACCGTCACATCCGGCAGCGACTCGGCCCGCTCCCATTTTGAAATCGCCTTATCCGAATAGTTTAACTTTTCCGCAAGTTCAATCTGCGTCCATTTTTTGGACTTGCGAAGTTCGATGATATTGTTGGCAATGATCGATTTTGTATCCATGATGGCAAAATTTACCGCCTCCGAAATTACTTTTCTCAGTATAACATGGTGTTCGTGGATAGCGGGGCTTCAGAAAATTCGATCAGCGTTAAATTTAAAATTTTGACCGGGCCCAATTATTTCAACCCCCTCAGGGGATCGTCATCTGCTTGAGCGAATAATTGTCCTTGGATTTACTCTACCGTCGGTAGAAATCGGCTCAAATTCCTCTCTCCCTGTGAGAACAGGAAATAGAGCAGGAAGAGAGAATGAGTAGAGCGTAATCATGGTGGTCTTCGAGTATATTGATGCCTGAGTTTAGGAAGAATTCCTTGCAATCACGAAGTGAAAGGAAAATAAAGGCATGAGTGATTACAAAATAACTTGCTGTTCTACTGCGGATTTGCCGAAAAGCTTTTTTGAAGAAAAAGATATCCCCTTTGTCTGTTTTCATTACATCCTGGATGGTGTAACTTATCCTGATGATCTCGGTCAGTCCATGCCGTTTGACGAATTCTATAACAAGCTGGCCAGCGGCTCGCAATCCACGACCTCGCAAGTCAATGTGGAGGAGTTTAAACAATTCTTCGAGCCGTTCTTACAAAAAGGTCTGGACATTTTGCATGTCAGCACATCATCCGGCATTTCCGGCGAATACAACTCCGCCGTTATCGCTCGGAATGAACTGCTGAAGCAGTATCCCGCCCGTAAAATTGAAATCGTGGATTCACGAGGCGCATCCTCCGGTTACGGCCTGTTTATGGATCGGCTCGCGGATATCCGTGAAGGGGGCGCTACATTTGACAAACTCCATCAATGGGCTTTGGATAACCGACTGTTCATCCATCACTGGTTCTTTTCAACGGACCTGTCCTTCTATATCAAAGGTGGGCGGATCACAAAAACGGAAGGCATGTTGGGCACGTTATTGCAGATCTGCCCTTTGATGAATATGGACGCTGCCGGACACCTCGTCCCGCGGGAAAAGATCCGCTCCAAAAAGAAGGTGATCAAACGCATCGTCGAGAAAATGACCGAACACGCCCAGGACGGCCTGAATTACCGCGGAAAGTGCTTCATCTCCCAATCCGCCTGTTACGAAGACGCTCGGGCGGTTGCAGATCTGGTTGAAGAAGCCTTCCCTAACCTGGACGGCAAGGTGCTGATCAACAACATCGGCACCGTGATCGGCTCCCATACCGGTCCCGGCACCGTGGCGCTGTTCTTCGTTGGAGATGAACGGCCATGATCCGGCAGAAGCTGGCTTATTTCATCCGGGTCGTCACCGTGGCTCCGATCATGGCGCTGGTGCTGTTGGTCACCCTGTTCCTGCGCGCCCCTCAGGTTTTCGGGAACACGCTGAGCTTTGCGGCAACTGTTTTGTTCCTGGTGGTTTTCCCGATTCTTGCTTACCCCCTCCAACCCCTCTTTCCGAAATTCAGAGATCGGGGCCGGGAAGGCCAACGAAAACTCGCCATGGTATTCGCAGTGGCAGGTTATATCGGCGGGTTGATCTTCGCGCTCGCCACCAACGCCACGCGGGATGTCCTGGTCATTTACATTGCTTATCTGATCTCCGGCTCGCTGGTCGGGCTGGTCAACAAGGTGTTCCATTTCAGAGCAAGCGGGCATGCCTGCGGCGTCGCCGGGCCGTTCATGCTGCTGGTCTACTTCGGGCAGCCCATCGGCTACCTGGGGATCCTCGTACTAGC
>CAYUSC010000133.1:0-7154 GCA_964447265.1 uncultured Candidatus Brevefilum sp. | reverse complement strand
ATGCCTCTTACCCTCGAAGATATCGCCCGTCTCAGCGGCGTTTCCCGATCCACAGTTTCACGGGTGATCAATGCCGACGTGAAGGTTAAGGAAGAAACCCGGCTGAAGGTACTCGAGGTCATCCAAAGTTATAACTTTCAACCGAATTTGGCGGCGCGAGGGTTGGCCACGGGGCATACCAATGTGATCGGGGTGGTCATCCCAGCGGGAGTATCCGTTATCTTTACAGACCCGTACTTTCCGCTTTTACTTCAGGGGGCTTCTACAGTATGCAACACACGCAATTATTCCATAATGCTCTGGCTGGCAGAGCCAGAATACGAACAGCGGATGATCTCAAGGATCCTGCATAACGGTCTGGTGGATGGGGTGATGGTGGCTAAAATTCTGATGAATGACCAAATTATTCAGTCATTGATCGAAAGCAAGATGCCGTATATCCTGATCGGGCGACATCCAACCATGGATTTTAATTACCTGGATGTGGATAACCTGCAAGCCGGATGTATGGCCACCCTGCACCTGGTGAGGATTGGCTACAAGCGCATCGCCACGATCACCGGTTCGCAAGATCAAATGGTAGGTTTCGACCGCTACCAAGGTTACCTGAAAGCGCTTCAGGATTCAAACCAACCGGTGCGGCCGGAATTGGTAGTGGAAGGGGATTTTACGGAAGAAGGCGGGTACACGGCCATGCGGCGCTTGCTAAAATTTAGCCCTGATGCTGTTTTTGTGGCTAGCGACACGATGGCTTACGGTGCGATGCGCGCCTTACGAGAGGCCAACCTTCGTATTCCACAAGATGTAGCTGTGGTGGGTTTTGATGACATTCCGGCTTCGGTTAATACGGAGCCGCCATTGACGACGGTGCGCCAACCTGTCGCGCAAATGGGCAGCCGGGCCGCTGACGTTTTGATTAATCTGATTACAACCGGAACAAAATCCGTTGGCAAGGTGATCATGGGCACTGAATTGATTGTCCGTGAATCTTGCGGCGCCGCCAAAATGGGATAAGAACCCGCTCTGGTGCGCATTTTTTTTACTCACCTCTGGGAACGCTCTCAACTATTTGTAGATTTACCTCATACAAGGAAGGAGGCGGTCAAAAGAATACTTCAATCCGTTGTCGATCGTTGCTCATATCTACCCCAATCTTAATTAGGAGAAAGAAGAAATGAAACGTATCGGATTTGCGTTTTCGATTTTGATCATCTTCGGAATGCTGCTGAGTGCATGTTCTACTCCGGCGACCGAAGTACCGGCCACTGATGTACCTGCAGTCGTCGAACCGACCGAAGCTGAGGTCGTTGAACCTGAAGCCACTGAAGCACCTGCAGCCACTGAAGCGCCTGCAGCCACTGAAGCGACAACTGAAGACGTTGCTTTACCCCGCAATGAAACCCTGTACATCTTTGGTTTTCAATGGGGTCCTATCGCTGGCTTTAACCCGTACTCCTCCAGCATGAACAATGCTATGGTTGTGGTTGACGGTCCTCAAAACGCCAGCTCCCGTGAGACCATGTTCGAGACCCTGTACATGTACAACATGCTCGATGGCAAGCAGTATCCTCTGCTGGCTGATGGCGATCCTGTGTGGAGCGCCGACCAGACCGAAGTTACTGTCAAGCTCAATCCTGCTGCTCATTGGAGTGATGGTACCCCGGTGACCGCTGAAGATGTGGCCTACACTTTCGCTTCCGCAGTGAAGTATGAAACCACCAACGGCCTGGCTTACGGCGAGTACATTGATTCTATCGAAGCAGTCGATGATGCGACGGTTTTGATCACGGCAGCCACGACCGCGGATGGCAAACCCCTCAATCCGCTGCTGATCTCTGCTTACCTCAGCAATACCTATGTCATCCAGAAAGCCTGGACTCAGACCCTGGAAGCCCGTGTTGCTGAAGATGCGACCGCTTTCAAAGCTGATCCCGGTGAAGATGCGATCGGTTCTGGCCCTTACGGCCCGTACTTCGCGGATGATTCCAAACTTGTCCTCGTCCGCGACGACAATTACTGGGGGCAAGATGCTTCCATGTGGGGCGCTCTGCCTACCCCGAAATACCTCGCGCACCCGATCCTGGCTGATAACAATGCCGGTTTCCTGGCTTTGAAGGCCGGCGAAGTGGACGTGGCCCAGCAATTCGCGGCCAATGTTCAGGACCTCTGGTTGAAAGACAACCTGCCCATCTCCACCTATTTAGATGATGCCCCTTACGGCATTACCGCTACCATGCCGACTGCCTACTACAACATGAAGTCCTATGGTTTGGACAATGTTGCCGTCCGCAAAGCGATTGCCCTGGCGGTGGATTATGACACGATCATTGCCAATGCGATGACCTATCAATCCCCAACCTTCACCGATGTTCCTCGTTCAGTCATGAACCCGACTGTTGGCGAACAGGCCTTGTACAACAAAGACGATCCTGAAATCAAGGCTCTGCAGTGGGCTGGCAATGACATCGAAGGCGCCAAGGCGATGCTCGATGCGGCTGGAATCGTCGACACCGATGGCGATGGCTATCGCGAACTCGATGGACAGAAACTTGAGTACAATGCCTCCTGCCCGAATGGCTGGTCTGACTGGCAAGCTTCTATGGAAATCGTCGCCGCTGCTGGACAGGCGATCGGTATCGATATCACCACTAACTTCCCCGAATGGTCCGTCTACCAGACCGTCTTCACCGATGGCAACCAGACCGAATACGACATTTTCATGTATTCGACCTGGGGCCCTGGCCCAACTAGCCCGTGGGCGCGTGTCCGCCAACTGATGAGTTCCGAATTCATCGGAACCACCGGCAACTGGAACGGCAACTGGGGTGGTTATTCCAATCCCGAAGCTGATGCAATCATCGCGGCGATCCCTGTGACCACCGATGAAACCGAGCTCAAGGACCTTTATACGGAAGCGGTCAAGATTTACCTGACTGACGTTCCTTCCTTCTCGCTCATGTACCGCCCTGACCAGTTCCATATTGTGAACGAGAGTGTCTGGACTGGGTTCCCGGCTGCGGATGATGGAATGAATATTCCGCCAACCGATTGTGTCAATGGTTACGGCGTCGCGTGCCTGTATAACCTGACTCTTGTCAATCCGTAAACCTTAATGAATACAAACAGCCATGTTCCGGTCAACGGAACATGGCTGTTTCGTCTATAATGGTTTTGTACCTACTCACCGGATAGGTTTTAGCCCTCTTGCCCCTCCCCGCACGGTTGGATGTCGGATCGAATTTACTGCATCCTCGGGAATGGTTGGGTGGAGGTAAATAGTTTCCCTGTTATTTAAAAGTTAGGGTGAATAGATACATGGTTTTCGTGGAACAAGAGGAGGAGGACAGGTGAAAGGTTACTTTAAATATTTTGGAAGAAAAGTTGTCTGGTTTTTAGTTACCTTATTTTTCGCATTCCTGCTAAATTTTATCCTCCCTCGTTTAATGCCGGGCGATCCCGTGGCGGTGATCACGGCAAGAATTACCCAGGGTATGACCAGTCAGGCTGGGATTCAAAAAGTGTATCAGGAATATACCGAATTGTTTGGAACTGACAAACCGATTGCTGAACAATTCTTTTTATATGTAAGAAATGTTTTCAAAGGCGATTTTGGAATATCTTTTAGCATGTATCCCACCCCGGTTTCCAAGATCATCCAATCTTCGATCTGGTGGACGGTGTGTCTGCAATTTCCAGCAATTATTGTCGGCTGGTTGATTGGGAACACACTGGGTGCATTAGCTGCTTATGTTAAAAAGGGCTGGGACAAAGTCCTCATGCCGCTCAGCATTTTTATTAGTAATTTGCCGGCATTTGGTATGGCGGTTATTTTACTGGTTGTTTTTGCCGTCAAGCTGAAATGGTTCCCGACCTCAGGTGGATATGGGTACGACCTGATTCCAAACTTTAGTTGGAATTTTATTTGGACCGTAATTACTCATTATCAATTACCCTTCTGGTCGATTGTGCTGATTGCGATTGGCGGCCAGGCGATTGGGATGCGTTCGATGGCCATCTATGAGCTGAATGCCGATTATGTAAAATATAGCCGATTCTTGGGAATACCCGACCGCAAAATCATCGGCTACGTATTTAGAAATGCCATGCTCCCGCAGATCACCGGTCTGGCGTTGTCGATCGGGACCATGGTCGGCGGCGCGCTGGTAGCAGAGACCATCTTCAGTTATCCGGGACTGGGCTCCATCATCCTTTCCTCTGTGATGGGTCAGGATTATCCGCTGATCTCGGCGGTCACATTGATTATCACGTTGATGGTGCTGATCTCGACCTTCGTCATTGAAATTCTATACGGTTTCATTGATCCCCGCATTAAAGCGGCGCAGGCCGATTAAGGAGAGGTATACCCATGAAACATACACTTCAACAGGTTTTTCACTCTCCAAAATTTGTGGTTGGTTTTTGTATTTTTATGTCCTTGTTGTTGCTGGTCATCATTTACCCAATATTCGTGACCGCAAATCCATTGGCAATTATCGGGCAGGGGACCTTCTTCGAGCCTGGCATCTACGTGAATGTTTATGACAGTATCGATGCCAGCCCGTATACGTTGATGTTGAATGACGCAGCCGCCAAGCGTGTGGCTGCCAAGTTGGGCGACGAGGAGCGCCTGGCCATTCAGGAATGGCTTGTGGCGTATGGTATTCCTGAAAATGAGATCGACCCCCAGAATACCGAAAAACTCCTCGATCAATGGATCAACAATTATGATCCTACGCATAAGATAGCCGGAATGACGTCTGCAAAGCGCAAATACTATGTGCGGCTCAATGACTCGCTGACCGGCCTGCTTTCCACGGAAGGGGCGGTCATTGCCTTGACCGACCCTGAAACCGGTAGCCTTGAACAGACCGATACCGTCGAACAATCCGATTATGTGAATGTCAGCAAGATTCCGAACGTGCGCGTGTTCCCGCTGGGAACGGATAACTTCGGGCGGGACGTGCTGACTGAATTGGTTTCGGCGATTGGGACAAGCTTACAGATTGGTTTAGTGGCGGGATTAATCGCGACTTTGATTGGTTTATCATTAGGATTATTGGCGGGTTATTTAGGTGGTTGGGTGGACGATATCATCATGTTCATCACCAACCTCTTTACCGTAATCCCCAGTTTTGTATTGTTGATCTTGATTTCCTACAGTATTGGCCAGGATCAACGCGGCGCTTTTACAATTGCGGCGGTCATTGGGTTAACTTCCTGGGTGTGGACCACCCGGGCTGTACGCGCGCAAGTGGTGTCGCTTCGAAATCGCGACCACGTGAACCTGTCGAAACTATCCGGGCACTCCATTTCGTACATCCTCATTCACGATATCCTTCCGTACATCGCTTCATACGTTGTGATGGCATTGATTCTGCAAATTTCTTCGGCTATTCTGGCTGAAGCGCAGTTATCGATCCTCGGATTAGGGCCAAAAACAACCGATGTTCCGACTTTGGGCCTGATGATGAACTGGGCGATGATTTACTCAGCGCATATTATGGGTAAATGGTGGGCGTACTTCCCCGTCATTGTGGCGATTGCCTTGATTTCATTTTCGATGAATTTGATGAATACGGGTCTCGATCAAGTATTCAATCCAGCACTGAGGGACTAGGTGATCTAAATGGCTAAAGTAATGCTAGAGGTAAAGGATTTAACCACAAAATATATCACCAGGTTTCATGAAGATGTGTACGCGGTGGATCACGTCTCTTTAAAGGTAGAGGAAGGCAAATCACTGGGTATCGCTGGAGAATCCGGTTGTGGTAAATCCACGCTGGCGCTCAGCCTGATGGGCTATTACTTCCCTCCGCTACACTATACGAGCGGCGATATTATCATCGATGGACAGAATATCTCGGGGATGGATCCTGATGAGGTTCGAAGGACGATCCTGGGAAGTGAGATCGCCTATATTCCCCAGGCCGCAATGAACGCGCTCAATCCCACCTTGAAAGTTATCGACTTTATCGAGGATGTGATAAAAGCTCACAATCCGAAAGCCAATAAGAAAGAAATTTACGACCTGGCCGTTGAACGGTTCGAGGTTCTGGGGCTTCCGGCGGAGGTGCTGCAAAAATATCCGGTTGAACTTTCTGGCGGGATGAAACAGCGCACGGTGATCGCAATTTCGGTGATCCTTTCGCCAAAAATTTTAATCGCAGATGAACCCTCCTCCGCGCTGGATGTGACCAGCCAAAAGATGGTCATCAAGATGCTGCTGGACCTGATGGAGCATGGTTTCATCAAATCGATGATCTTTATCACGCACGAGCTCCCGCTGCTTTACAACGTGACGGATGATATTATGGTCATGTACGCCGGCCAGATTGTGGAAAAAGGCACGGCCAGGCAAACCGTATTCGATCCAATCCATCCGTATGCGAAAGGCCTGATGGGTTCGATTATTGTTCCGGAGAGCGGCCTGCGCGATGTGAAATTGACGGCAATTCCTGGCGTTCCGCCTAATCTTAAGAAGCCTCCCCAGGGCTGCCGCTTTGCTGAACGCTGTAAACTCGTTCAACCGGAATGTCGCGTCCATCCCATCGATCTTCATGAAATCGAGGGTGACCGCTCTTATCGGTGTATCTTTAGCGAAGAACAACTGAGAAAGGCATATCAAAATGGCTGATGAAAAAAAATCATGCCTGAAAGGGGTTGGACTGACCAAAGTATTTGGTTTTGGCCGTCAGAAAACCGTGGCCGTTGACCACGTCGATTTTGATTTTCGCGAAGGCGATATCATATCGATTGTAGGCGAATCTGGCAGCGGAAAGACCACTTTAGCGAAGATGCTTTTAGGATTGATCAGTATCAGCGAAGGTGAGGTTTACTTCCAGGGTGAGAAACGCGATATCCGGACCCGGAAGAAGAAGATGGAATACTGGAAAAGCATTCAAGCGATCTTTCAGGATCCGTATTCTTCCTACAATAATTTCAACAAGATCGATGATGTGCTGCTTGACTGTATAAAAATGCGCAATGGTCACAACTATTCGCATGAACAAAAAGTCGCCTTAATGACCGAGGCGTGCAGCTTTGTCAACCTGAAGTTCGAAGAATTAACCAACAAGTATCCCTTTGAGCTTTCCGGCGGTCAGATGCAGCGCTTGATGATTGCGCGGATTTTCCTGCTGAAGCCCAAGATTTTA
>CAYUSC010000132.1:4718-7215 GCA_964447265.1 uncultured Candidatus Brevefilum sp. | reverse complement strand
ATGGGGTTGCCGCTGAGGATGGTGAGGGTGTGGTGGAGCGACCAGTCGAAATCGGCAAAGGCTCGAGGGGAGTTATCCAGAGCGACGCGGCGTTCCAGAAAAGCCAGCAGTTCGGCAGGAGCGTTATCGACTGCCAATTGAGTGTACATGGGCGCCATTGCCAGTCGGGCGGTGAGCAAATTGGGGACAAAGTTATCCGGTGAGAAATTGAGATGTTCTGCCAGAGCATTGAGAACGCCGAGGTTGCCTTCGGTGAGGTAATCGCGGACGCGGGTGGGTTTGCCGTGATGGATTTCCACCCAGCCATCCCGCGTCAGCCGCTGGAGGGCTTCCCGCAGGGTGGGGCGGGTGACGCCCAGGGATTCGGCCAGTTCGCGTTCGGCCGGCAGGTGGCTGTTGGCAGGGAAGGTGCCATTAAGGATAGCTTCGATCAGCCGGGATTCGGCGAGTTCGGCGGGTTTCTTGATCGGTTTCCAGGATTGGGTATGAGGTGTATCTGACTGGTAAGTGGTCATACCAGTATGATAATATGGAATCGGATGAAAATCAAGAAAATGGTGGCAGGGAAGGGGCAATTGGGAAACAGGTATTGGGGAATTCGGCAATCAGGGAGTGGGAATTAGGTAGTAGACAATGAAGAAATAGTTATAAGGTATTTGGCATTTGGTAATAATCATTCAGACAAAAAATTGAATCATGGGACGGAAAAAATAATATAGTAGTAATCGAGAACAGATGATTACACTTTCCCTTCTCCCTGCTCCCTAATACCCATTCTTTATATATTCTTCTCATACTGCCGGTGGGTCTTGTAGAAATCAATTTCCAGATTGGCGGCTTCCAATTGAATATTGATATTCTCCTCCCGCATCTGCAGCATTTCCCCGTATTCATAGCGCTCATCCTTCATCACGCTCTTATAAATTTCATAATAGAGGATGGCAGTCCCACCCAGCCGCTGATATTTTTGGATGATGCCAATTCCGTTAAAATCGATCCACTTTGAGCGTTTGCTTTCCCGCAGGATTTCCAGCCAGCCAAAGGGGAACAGGCGACCCTTGCATTTCTGCAGTGCCCTGCCGATATCCGGATAGCCCAAAATCCAACCGACAGGTTCCCCACTCTTGTAGATGATTTTCACCAGGCGCGGATCGGCGATCCAGAGCAGCTGGGAAACCATATTCGCCATATCCTCATCCGTGAGGGGCGGGTTACCCGCCGGCCCGGCCAGGGATTCGTTGTAGAGCATCTGGAAGTCCTCGATCACCCTGCGAACATCCTGCTTGGTGTGGAGTTCCGGCGCAGTGAAACCGACCTTATCTGACACCAGATTGGCCGCGCGGGTGAACTTCTCTGGCCATTTCAAATCGCGAACCAACCGGCCAGTGTAGATATCCTTGACCTTGGTGAAACCGAGGGCTTCAATCATGCCGGGGTAATAATGCGGGTTATAGGGCTGGCCGAAAGCCGGCTGGTGCTCAAAGCCCTTGACCAACATGCCGAAGCCATCCAGGACTGTCAGCCCCTTCGGCCCGAGGATGTGATTAAGCCCTTGCTGCCTGGCCCATTCAAAACCATGTTCGAATAGGGCGTTAGCGACGGCCTGGTCGTCAATCGTTTCAAAGTAGTAGAAGAACGCTGTTTTGGTCTTGTGGAAATCGTTGTAGCGATGATTGTTCGCTACCGCCAGACGCCCCAGAACCTTCCCATCATTATCCAGCGCCAGGAGAAATGCCGCTTCACCGTATTGATAAAACGCGTAATCCGGGCGGAAAATCTTGCGCATTTCCATCCGCATGGGCGGCACCCACTGGGGGTTGTCGTGATAGAGATCAAAGGGGAATTGGATAAAGGCCTGACGGTGCTTGCGGTCTTTGGGGCTGATCTGAATAATTTCCATTGAATACCTGATTCTGCTCTGCAACAATTGATTAACCACTATTGAGTTCAATAAAAAGACCTCACCCGAGGTCTTTTTATTTTTTGAAATTATAACGGATATTCTTCCGGCTTAAGGGAGATTCCAATATTTCAGTTCGTCGACCTTCACCGTGAATCCCGCGTTGTTGACGAAGGCGATCAGGAATCCGGTGTAGCCTTCATTGGAGAGGGTGGAATCGCTGGCTGTGCCGACTTCTTCGCCGTCAATGTAGAAGGTGAAGCTGGAGCCATCCATCAACACGCCAATTCGATGGGGATTATTGGTGCCGTCACTCAACTGGGTGGCCGTCTGATAGCCTTTGATTTGCATGATATTGACGCCGGGCGCCATCCGGAAGAAGCCCCACTGCCCGTCGCAGGTGATACCCATGAAATAGAACTGCTGCCCATCGGAACTGGCCCGGAAGGCCAGGCCGAAATGGTCCGCGCCCGAGCAGCCGGATAGTTGGATGGTCGTCTCGATATAAGCATTCTTCAATTTGGGGCTGGAGACATACCAGGAATGCCAGTTGGCATTGGCTTTGGCTGTCATGGTCAGGTAACCGCCGGAGGTCTG
>CAYUSC010000132.1:0-4708 GCA_964447265.1 uncultured Candidatus Brevefilum sp. | reverse complement strand
GAGCCGCTGAAATCCTGCGTCCAGGCGGGTGACCCGAGAGAGACAGCCGGATCGGACAGGCTTTCGGTTTGGGTGGGGGTCACGGTGACAGTCGGGGTGTTTTCGGTGGGCGCTTCGGTTTCTGCCATTTCAGGCGTTGCCGTCTCTGTCGGTGAGGTTTTTTCTTCGGTTGCGCCTTCGGTCAACATGCGAGCCACCTGCGTGCCAACGATATCCACGGTGGGTTCTGCGCTTTGGCCGGGGAAGTTACAGCCGGAAAGAACGAGAATGGTTGCCAGCAGAATACTGATAAGTGAAATTTTCTTCATGAGGGTCCTCCTGGAGGATTGCTTATTTTTGAAGTTAATTATAGTGATTTCAGGATTCCAACGCAACTGACAGATTGGAATGTGGTTAATAGTATAGACATTATTGGTATCTCTACCATTTTTCGGGAATCGCAACCTCATGTATAATGACCGTTGTTATTCAACAATTATTCAAGGAAGAAATTATGGACATATTTGAAAAGTGCTTTTCCTTTGAGACCGTCAAGGATGCCAAAGAAACCGGTATTTACCCTTACTTCATTCCGCTGGATGAAAATGAGGGGACAGAAGTAATTTTCAATGATCAACGTGTGATCATGTGCGGCTCCAATAACTACCTGGGCCTTACCACTCATCCCAAAGTACGCCAGGCGGCGATTGACGCCATCGGACGTTATGGCACGAGCTGCACCGGGTCTCGTTTTCTTAATGGAAACATGTCCCTGCATGAGAACCTCGAAGCCGAACTGGCAAAGTGGGTGGGCAAGGATGCGGCTCTGGTCTTTTCCACCGGGATGCAGGTCAACCTGGGTACGATCAGCGCGATTGTCGGCCGGGGTGATTATGTCATCCTCGATAAGGAAGACCATGCCAGCATTGTGGATGGCGCCTGGCTGAGCAGCGGCAAGATCGAACGCTACCGTCATAATGACGTTGAACATCTGGAACGGGTGATGGCCAGCCTGCCGGCAGACCGCGGCAAATTGTTGGTTGTGGATGGTTTGTTCAGCATGGAGGGCGACATTGCGCCTCTGCCGGAGATCGTCCCGCTCTGCAAGAAATATGGCGTCCGGCTGATGGTGGATGACGCCCATGCGATGGGTGTTTTGGGCGGCGGCCGCGGCACCGCGGCGCACTTTGGCATGACGGAAGATGTGGACCTGATCATGTCCACCTTCAGCAAGTCCTTTGCCTCCCTCGGCGGGTTCATTGCCGGTGAAGCGGATGTTGTGGATTACATCAAGCACAAAGCCCGCAGCCTGATCTTCAGCGCCAGCATCCCGGCGGCGAACGCCGCGGCGGCTTTGGCTGCCTTGCAGGTGATGAAAGAAGAACCGGAACGGATCGAACGCGTCAATCAGATTGGCGCCTACATGCGTGAGGAATATAAAAAGCTCGGTTTCGATACGGGCGATTCGGTCACACCGGTCATCCCGATCATCATCGGGGATGACGCCCTGACCTTCATGACCTGGAAGCTGCTCTTTGAGAACGGCGTTTTCGTCAACCCGGTCATCTCCCCGGCCGTCTCACAGGGACGCCAGTTGCTGCGCACCAGCTACATGGCCACTCATACTGATGAACAGCTGGATAAGGTCCTGGCGACTTTCAAGAAGGTCGGCAAGGAATTGGGCCTGATCTAATTCGAAAATGAAAAATGATAATAAAAGACCGGAGGTTCACCCTCCGGTCTTTTTGCTTACTGTCAGTTGGATTTATTCCACATCCCAATAGCGGATCCGGTCCAGCCACATGGTGAAGTCCACGCCGCTGTCGCCGCCGACAAAGACGCCGAAGATCCCTTCCGTGAAGGTGCCATCGGTCACCTGGTTCACTTTACTGCCGTTAATGTATAAGGTCAGGGTCTTGCCGTCTGCCAAGACACCCAGAGTGTTGACAGCATCCGCGCCTTTGAGGATCTTGTCACTGGCGGTCCAACCGATCAAGACGGTCATTTTGGGATCATCCCACAAGCGCAGGCTGTATTTGCCGTCGCATGTGATGGCAAACAGGTAACCCTGGCTGGCGCCGGAGTTTTTCGGCGTGCGGAACATCAGGCCATAATGATCTGTGCCGGAGCAGGCAGGTGTCTGGAATTTACCTTCCAGATAAAAATCATCCGGGGCAGGCCAGGAGAGCCGCCAGCCATCCAAATCCGTGATGGCGGTCAGTTTCATAAAGCTGTTGTTGAATTTGATTTCAGTGTAGGCGTCGTTATCGGTCAACCAGTTATTGCCGTTGTCCAGATTATCCACCCAATCCGGGGTGCCCAGCGAGGCCGCGGGGTCGGTATCCGACATGGTTGCTGTAGGAGCAAGGGTCGGTGTCTTGGTGGGCGTGGCGGTGGCTGTAGCTTCCACAATTTCATCTGTTGGCTCTTCGGTCACAGCTTCGTCTGTGGCTTCCTCCGTTTCAGACATATCCTGGGTCACTTCCGCAGTGGGTGAGACCAGGATTTCCACGGGAGTACCTGTGAGGATTTTGGCGATCTCGGTGGCCATGCTCTCATCTGCAGTAGGTTCTTGAGAGCTCTGGCTGCTCGGGAGGTTGCACCCTGCCAGAAGCAGAGCGAAAACAACAATTGAAATGAAAAGTAAATTCTTCTTCATATTGCCATCCATTCAGTAGATAGGTTCGACTTCAGTTAAATGACGTGCAGTTATGGAAGGAAGTTCCCCATAACCTGATTCTAGCATGATGCCAGCTTCCTGTCATCTTCAGGCGTGCAAGAAGTCGGCCATTTTTTAGGGTTCTATGAAAAGTGGGGCATAAATGGGCATGGTATAATCCCAAATGGGTCAGGGCTTGCCAGAATTGGCAGCCGGTTTTCTTTTTAAGTCAAAGGAATGTCCCCGATGGAAGGTTTTATCGCGATTTTTACCATACTCTATGCCTTCTGGCCGCTGATTGTTTTCTTTGGTTTCCGGCCGTTGTTCCAGCGCGGCGAGAACTTTGCTGAAAGGGTTCGGAAGGCTGCCAATCGGATTTTCTTCGGCTGGATTGTCTGGGCGGCTTTTTGGGGCTATCTGCTGGCGAATGCTGAAACGCCATTTTCCCTGATCCCTGAACCTGCAAACGCTATTCTATTTTTCACTTTAGGCGTGATCTCAGGTGGGGTAGCAATTGGATTCTGGCTGCACCAGCACCACCAACACCGGGTCAGCCTGGCGGACGCGCAAACCCTGGAAGACCTGTTGGCACTTTCACCGGATGATTTTGAAGCCCTGATTGCCAAATTGTTCGAGACCTATGGTCACCGGACGGAGATCATGGGCGGCAACGGTGATCACGGCGTGGATGTGGTCGTGGCGACTTCTGAGGGGGAAAAATGGATCGTACAATGCAAGCGTTACAGCGGTTCCGTAGGGGAGCCGGTTGTGCGCGACCTTTACGGCACCCTCTTGCATGAGGATGCGCAAAAAGCCTATTTAATCACCACTGGCGGATTGACCCGTCAGGCTGTGGCATGGGCTGAGGGCAAGCCGATCGTGCTATATGACGGCGAGGGGCTTGTCCGCCTGATCCGCAGGACGCAATCCGCCAGGACGAGAAACGCAATTTAAATTCAGGCCAGGGCGTCAGCGATCTGCTGGACCAGCCGTTGAACCTGAATCCCATGTTCGAGGGTGGGGACGAAGCTGATTGCCGGGTCGCCGCCCAGGAACAAATAATGGTTATGCACCATCGCCCGCAACCAACCGGAGGGGCTGTAGCCGGAGTAGAACTTCGACGAAGGCGAGTAATCCCCGTAGACATCATGGCGCTGCCAGCCTTCATCCGGCAGGTAGCTCATATAGATATCCGGCTGGGCGGTGTCAAACACGATTGTGCCGCGGGTGCCATAGAGCTCAACTTTCAACTGGTCGCCCGTACCGGCTGAGATCCGGCTGGCAGTCATGCTGCCGATCGCACCAGATTGGGGTTCCTCGAGCATCGCAGTCGTGCAGAGGTCGCTTTTCTCCGGAACATTGGTCAGGTTGGCATTCGTGGAATAGGCATCCCGAACGATCAGGGTGTTGCCCAGGAAGGCCGTCAGCAGGCTGAGAACGTGGGAGCCCAGATCAACCGTAGCGCCATTGACCGGAATGGGGAGCATCCGGCTGCTACGTTTAGAACGATAGGATTCATCGAGGTAGCTGCTGTGCAGATATTCCGCCCGGAAATGAACCGGATCACCGAATTTTCCGGAATGCCAGTGTGCCAGGGCCTGCCGCACGGGGGATTTTTGCAGGAACTGGAAACCCATCATCACAAATTTACCATGATCGGTTTGGCTGATCTCTTCCAATTGCGCCAGTTCCTCTCGGGAAGAAGCGATGGGTTTTTCCACGTAGATCCGCTTGATCGTAGGATGCCCAATCGCTTTTAATAATTGGGGCGCGTGGGCGGGGTTGGCACCGAGGATATAAACGGCATCCAGATCATCTCGTTCCCAAACCGCTTCAGGCGTGCAAGATTCGTCAAAGGCAAAGCGCTTGGCGAAGGCTTCCCGATGTACCGGGTTCGGCGAAGCGGCCACCACGCGTTTGATCATGGGTGTCCCTTCGTAATAGAAATGAACGGCGTCCAATGCATAAGCATGCGCCTGGGCAATGCTGCCCGTCCCCAGGAATCCAATGCGAAAATCCTTTTCCATGATAGCCTCCGATGTTTTCTCTCATTATACGAAGAAACCGCCA
>CAYUSC010000131.1:0-7220 GCA_964447265.1 uncultured Candidatus Brevefilum sp. | reverse complement strand
CCGGTCTTCTCCCCGGACATGACAACCATGTGGTGGGCCGGATCCTATGGCTCCGCCACGATCTACACCAGCCGCTTCGCGGATGGCATCTGGTCGGAACCTGAGACCGTTCAGTTCTCGGAGTCGATCAGCCATTACCGGGACCCCTTCATCTCGCCGGACGGGCAGCTTTTCTTCTTCATCTCGCCCGACCCCATCCCCGGCATCACCGCCACTGGGAAGGAGAATATCTGGATGATGGAGAAGGACGGCGATAGTTGGACCGAACCGCAGCCACTGCCTCAATCGATCAACACCCTCGACCTGCATTGGACCGTGTCGGTGGACGCAAATTACACCCTCTACTTCTCAGCAGGCGAGCCGGGGAATAAAAATATCTATGTTTCCCATTATGTCGATGGCATTTATGGCGACCCTGTCCCCCTGGATGAAATCGTCAATTCCGAGGCAATGGAAATCACGCCCAATATCGCCCCCGACGGCAGCTTTCTGATCTTCTCACGCTATACAACGCAGGATGAAAACGCTCTGATGTATATCACCTACGCCACTGATTCAGGTTGGACCGAACCGGTCCGGGTGGAAAACGTCCCCTATTGCATCAGCCCCATCGTGACCCCCGATGGCAGGTATATCTTCTATATGAGCAGCCCTTCATCTTTCGCCTGGCGGGATACGGCGTTTGTGGATGGGTTACGTCCTGATTAAACTAGTTTACCCCACCAATTTCATATCTGCTTCAACAGCATTCTTTTTTCTTCCTCACTCAGAAACGCCACTTCCACCGCGTTCATCTGCGCCTTGCGGGTATCCTCCTCATTCAAGCCGGCCTTCGGCGCGGCGATCTCAAATTCATCCCGCAGCGTCACCGGGCTGATCCCTGGGTCATCGGTGTTAATTGTCGCTAGCAAACCCAAATCCAGCCAGCCCTTGAGCGGGTGCGCGGCATAGGATGGCACGCTGCTGGTATCCACGTTGCTCGTCAGGTTCGCCTCGATCCCAATCCGTTTCTCCAGCATAAATTGCATCAGAGCCGGGTCCTCGCCAATGCTCAGCGCGTGGCCGATCCGCGTTGCGCCCAGGTCCTGAATCGCGTGCCAGACGGATTCCGGCCCTGCGGATTCTCCCGCGTGGACCGTGATCCCCCAGCCGGCGTCCCAAGCGATTCGGAAATGATCCACAAACATCTCCGCCGGGAAGCGCACCTCGTCACCTGCCAGGTCCAGCCCAACGATGTTCTCCTTCCGGGTTAACAGCGCTTCCAGCTCCTTCATCCCAATTTCCGGTCCGTAGGTCCGGCTGATGATGCCCAGCAGTGCCGCTTTGGTTCGGGTCGTCTCAGCATTCCCCTGACGCACACCTTCCACCACCGCTTCCACCACCCCGGCCGGGTCAAGGCCATGCGGTTCCGCCATGAACCAGGGGCTGAAACGGAGCTCGATATAGTCCAATCCTTCGGCCGCCGCATCCAGTACATTTTCGTAGGCCACCCGCCGGCAGGCATCATAGTCCGCCAACACCGAGATCATCCAGTTGAATTTGGTGAAATACGCCATGATATCCGTCTCAGGTTTGCTCACCTGGATATGCGGGCGTAATTCTTCAAGGGTGTAGGCTGGCAGGGGCAGGTCGTGCTGCAGGGCAAGGTCAAGGATGGTCTCCAGGCGCAGATTGCCATCCAGGTGCCGGTGCAGATCAATCAGGGGTAGGTCGTCATGGATCATGGACATGGTGAGGATCCTTTCATTCAATTCAACCGTAAAAATGTTGGAGAAATTATAGCCTAATTTTGATTATTCATTAATTAAAGGAAATCAGAAAGGTTATAATTTAAGCGGTCACTCAAACCAAAAAAGGAGCTTCAATGAGCGTCGTTCACCGATTTACCGGCAACACCGGCCAGGACCAATACGCCTGGGACGGCGTTGATCCCCTGCCCATCAACACCGAAGAAGTCCATAACGTGATGAAGCATGTCCTCGTTGGGCCGATTGAAGGCGCGCCGGACTTCATCATCCGTTATTTCAATGTGCCGGTCGGCGAGAAATCCTTTTATGACCAGCACCCCCATGAACACGGCATCGTCATCCTGAACGGCAAAGCCCGGGTGCAGATCAACGATGACTTCTACGAACTGGGTCCACTGGATTCTATTTTCATCTCCGGCATGGACATCCATCAACTGGTCAATATCGGCGATGAATCCCTGGGATTCATCTGTGTGATCAAACGTCTGGAATAAGCCGGATGCCCTCCCTGCAAGCAGAACTCCTTTTCGACACCCGCTGCCGCCTCGGTGAAGGTCCGCTCTGGCACCCCACCGAGCAGCGTCTTTACTGGGTTGACATTGAGAACAATAACCTGTTTTATTCGAACGCTGAACTAACTGACTATACGAAGGTCGATTTTCCGACCCCCATCGGCGCTTTTGGTTTCGTCAAGAATGGCGGCCTGGTCCTCGCCACCGGTGAGGGCTTTGCTGCTTGGGATGGAACAACCGAAATCCTCGAGGCCATCTGGAATCCCTTCTCCGACCAGCCTCACCTGCGGATGAATGACGGTAAGGTTGATCCGGCCGGTCGTTTCTGGGCCGGCACACTTGACCCCGCCGACTCTCAGGCAGCGCTCTACCGGCTCGACCCGGACGGTTCCCGCCACACCATGCTGCGCGGGATCGGCATCTCCAACGGCCTTGGCTGGAGCCCGGACTGCAAAACGATGTACTCCACCGACTCGCTGCGCTATACAATTTACGCCTTTGATTACGACCTTGCGACCGGCCAGATCCGTAACCAGCGGCCGTTTATCCAACTCCCCAAGGACGGACGAGGAATCGTCCCGGACGGCCTCTGCGTGGATGCGGAGGGCTGCGTCTGGTCAGCCCAGTGGAATGGCTGGCAGGTGGTGCGCTATTCACCCGCCGGCGAGGTCCTGCAAATCGTCGCATTGCCCACCCAACTGGTCACGTCCTGCTGCTTTGGTGGATCCAATCTGGATCAGCTTTTCATCACCACCGCCTGGACCGATCTATCACCCGCTGAACGTGAAGCGCAACCTCATGCCGGCGGTGTTTTCATCCTGAAAACCAACACACAGGGTCAGCCTGCAAATTTCTTCAGTTCACCCGAACCAAAAGGAGTCTGAAATGCGTATCGGCGTCCTCACAGCACTTTTCCAAGACCTGTCATTCACAGAAGTTCTCAATAAAGTTCACAACATGGGGATCACCGCAGTGGAACTGGGCACCGGGGCTTACGCCCTCAGCCCCCATATTGACCTCGACCGAATGCTGGTAGATGAGGCTGAAAGGGACTTTTATCAGCAGGAACTATCCGACCGGGACATGATCATCAGCGCCCTGAGCTGTCATGGCAACCCAATCCACCCCGACCCGAAAGTTGCCGGTCACGCGGATGAAGTATTCCGCAAGACGGTTCGTCTGGCGGAGCTGATGGGTATTCCGGTGGTCAACACCTTTTCGGGACTGCCCGCCGGATGCGCGGGCGATCAGGCGCCCAATTGGGTCACCTGTCCCTGGCCGCCCCATTTTCTGGAGATCCTCAAATATCAGTGGGACGAGGTTGCCATTCCATACTGGCGGGAAGCTGAAACCTTTGCCCGCGACCATGGGGTAAAAATAGGCATTGAAATCCATCCCGGCATGCTGATCTATAACGTAGAATCCATGCTGAGGATGCGGGCCGAGACCGGCCCGGCGATGGGCGCTAATTTCGACCCCAGCCACCTTTTCTGGAACGGTGTGGATCCCATTGCCGCCATCCGTAAACTGGGTGAAGCGGTCCATCATGTCCACGGCAAGGACTGTTATGTGGATGGCTATAATATCGCGGTCAACGGCTGCAACGACAACAAACCCTACGACCTGATCCCGGAAAGATCATGGACCTTCCGCACCATCGGTTACGGACATGACCTGAAATTCTGGAAGGATTTTGTCAGCGCGCTGCGTCTTGTGGGCTATGACACTGTCATTTCCATCGAACACGAAGATGCCCTGATGTCCAATGAAGAAGGTTTATCCAAAGCGCTTTCCGTTCTCAAAGAAGCCATCATCACAGAAGCACCGGGAGAAATGTATTGGGCTTAAACAACACTGACATCAAAGCCGTCGTGTGCATTGATCTGGACGGCACCCTCATCGATCCGGACGAGAACGCCCACCCCCAGGATATTCGCCATCTGAATGCCATGCCCAATGGCATTCTTCCCATCCTGACCACCGGCCGCAGCTTGCCCTCCGCCAGAGGAGTCCTCAGACAAAACGGGATTTTACCGCAAGGTCCGTTCCCGCTGCCGGCGGTGGTGCTCAACGGTGCCGAAGCACTCTTGCCCGGCGAAGAGACCATCCTGGTGCATTATCTGAACCCCCATCTGTTAATTGATTTACTGGACCTTTCGAAAATTTTTTCCTCAACAGCATTCTTCTTTTATCAGCCAAGGGATGTTTATCTGGTCAACCCCACCCCAATTGGGCGCCATCTATCCCGAATCCATTATCTGAATGCCATCGAATGTATTGTCGATGAGGTCCCGGAACAGATCAACAAACTGATGGTCATTGAAGATGATCCCAGGAAAATCGCCCCCATCCGGGAAATGACTGTGGACTGGCCTTCAGAGATCGCCACCTCACTGCCTTATATCTTGGAATTCAGTTCACCGGGTGTGACCAAGGGTAAAGCGCTCGAAGTCCTTCTGGATAAAATGGGCTTATCTGAGACCCCGGTGTATGTTGTCGGTGACGGAGAAAATGACCTGACGATGAGAGACAAAGCTGAGTTTTTCTTTGCTCCCGACACAGCCCAACCCAATGTTAAGCAGCAGGCGGATGGCTTAATCGAGAGGTCACAAGACGGCCTTCTTACGCCGATCATCAACCACATCCTCCACCATTAATTGGGTCACTATACTTAGCCGCAAAACGTAGAAGAAATATTGAATAATCCTGATAGTCTGTTATCATTTACCACAACAAATTATTCGGTTTAAGGTGGGAATAATATTGACATCAAAGCCTGCTTTTTTTCACCTTATAATACATGAAATAGATAGGGGTATCGTAAACCATGCAATCCCAGGAAAAATTTAAACTATTGCGCTCGGTTCTAAAAACCTTAGGCTTATCACCAGAAGCGACTGATGACATTGTTGAAAGAATTGTCGACTTTCTCTACTTTAAAGATGCGAAACCAGACAGCAAGCCGGAGTTTCCCTATCGCATGCGGGATGATTTCCTTTCTCCGGCAGAACATAGTTTTTATCTGGTATTGAAAAATATCATTTCAGACCAAGTGGATATTTGCACAAAGGTCTCACTTTCGGATTTATTCTATGTGAGTTCAAATGATCCCAGTAAGTTTCGGACCTACACCAATAAAATCGACCGCAAACATGTGGATTTCCTGTTATGCGACCCAAAAACATTAAAGCCTTTGGTGGGCATTGAGCTGGACGATAAGAGCCATCAGAAAAAGGATCGCCGTGAACGCGATGAATTTGTGGAGAAGGTCTACGAGGCAGCCAAACTCCCCCTGGTTCGATTTCCCGTTCGCCATTCCTATTCTCCCTCAGAGTTGAACGCGGTGTTACAGCAATATCTGGGTGCGGAGAAGGCAGAACCGCTCAGCCAGCCGGAGACTTCTTCGCAGGAAAATGCCTCACCCCTCTGTCCAAATTGCGGCAGTGAAATGGTTCTGAGAACCGCAAAAAACGGAGCAAATCAGGGGAAGCAATTTTGGGGGTGCTCAAATTACCCCCGATGTCATGGCATCCGGGATTTTAAAGCCTGATAATTGTTCACTATCATCTTCCTACTCGGGAAAATATAACCTTTTGAGGAGTTTATTCAGAATTGAATAGCGGCTGAATTCGCCGCTAACCTTATCCAAACCGGCCGGAGATATATTCTTCGGTCAGTTTCTTTTCCGGGAAGGTGAAAACCTTGGCGGTTTCCCCATATTCCACCAGATACCCCGCTCGGTCATCATCCATATTGAAAAAAGCGGTGTAATCGGAAGCGCGGGCAGCCTGTTGCATGTTATGGGTCACAATGATGATCGTCAGGTTCTGTTTCAACTCCTGGATCAAGTCCTCAATCCTGAGCGTTGAAATCGGATCCAGGGCTGAGGCTGGCTCATCCATCAGCAGGACATCCGGCTGGACTGCCAGAGCACGCGCGATGCAAAGCCGCTGCTGCTGGCCGCCGGAAAGCGCCAGGGCCGATTTATTCAGCGTATCTTTGACCTCATCCCAGAGCACAGCCTGCCGCAAACTCCGCTCAACGATCTCTTCCAATTGCGGCATGGATTTCATCCCATGTGCCCTTGGCCCATAAGCAATATTATCAAAAATGGTCTTGGGAAAGGGATTTGGCCGTTGAAAGATCATCCCAATGGATTTCCGCAGGTCAACGATATCAATCGAACGGAGGGGTTGACCTTCCTTCAGAATTTCACCTTTGAATGTGACATTTGGGATCAGATCGTTCATCCGGTTGAAGACCCTAAGGAAGGTTGATTTCCCACATCCAGAAGGGCCAATGATGGATGTGATCGCGTTCTCATGGATTGCCAGGGAAACGTCCTTAATCGCCCTGAAATCATCATAAAAAACTTCCAGGTTTTCAACGGTGAATTTATCTTTGGTGGTGGTCTCAGTCATGGATCACTTTTTACCTGTCACCCGAGCGGTGAGTCGGCGGGAGACGATATTGATGGCCAGGTTAAGCACAATGATGGTGATGATCAGAATTGAGGCTGTCGCCATCGCTTTATCAAAAGCGCGGGTTTCGGAAGCCAACATATAGACATGCAGCGCCATTGACCGGCCTGAATTCATGACCGACTTGGGCAGGTTGTAGCTGCCACCCAGAGTCACCCAGAAAACAGCCGTCTCGGCGATGATCCGCCCCACACTGAGCACAATCCCGGTCACGATGCCGGGCAAGGCAGATGGCAGTACCACATTGAAAATGGTATACCATTTTGTCGCGCCGAGGGAAAGACTCCCCTCCCGATAGGAACGCGGGACTGTCAGCAAGGCTTCTTCGCTGGTGCGGATGATCGTCGGCAGAACCAGGGCAGCCCCTGAAAGCGAAGCTGAGAGTAATGAGAAACCCAACTTCAAATAGCTGACAAACAGGGCAAAACCAAAAAGACCGAAGATGATTGATGGTACGCCGGCTAGAATTTCCACACCGG
>CAYUSC010000130.1:0-7271 GCA_964447265.1 uncultured Candidatus Brevefilum sp. | reverse complement strand
TCCGGAGCGATCAACATGGCGTCAAAGGTGTCATCACTTTTGATATTGGTTTGAAGGCCGTAATAGACCGATTCAGTCCCGCCCTCATTGGTCATCGTCAAAGAGTAAATATAATCCTCAGGAAGGCCCTCCACCGTCTGGTTGGCATAACGGTAGATGTAGGCGTCATTACTGGTCATATCCAGAATATATTCACCAGATGTCATTGTCGTTGAACCCGTGGCATATTCGTCATCATAATCGCTGGGTTCCCAGGCGTCAGAACTGGTCGAAAAATCCTCCGCATAGAACTGTTCACGCGAGCCGGCATACATGTAATCTCCGGGAATGCCAACGACGTTGATGGGGTTCACCCAATCCCGGACCAAATAGCCCGTTGCGCTGCCGTCGAGAGTCATGACCTTAAACCAGGGTTCGGAAAGGCCGGCTTCCTGCATATCCATCAGAATATCACCCTGAACCACTTTATACGAACCGGCCGATTCGGTTGAAGGCGATTCCCGCAGGTAGGTTGTGCTGGTCGTCACTTCAACATATTGCATCTGATAATCATTGAACTGGCCGGAAGCATAGGCGCTCGAATCGCCATTTTCATTCATCCCATCTGTATTGAGGATGGCTTCAATTTGATTGCCCAATGACGATGTGCTGCCGTCGCCGAAAGCCTGACGGTAGACAGCCGTACCAAAAATGACCAGAGCCAGCAGGCATGCCATCCCCAGAATGATCAAAACGAAGATGAGGAACCCGCGACCCTTTCGTTTCTTGGTTTTGTCCTTCCCACGGCCTTTGACGGGATATGTATTTAGATCATCCAATAAAGCATGCAATTGCTGGTTGAACTGGGTTCTGACCACGCCGGCGGGAATGGAGTTGACTTTTTCAAGGTCAGCATTGACCTGAGCAATCATCGGTTGCCGTTCTTCCATTGTATTGGGAAACGGCTTTTTATAATCCAACGAGACGACAGGACCAACGAGGCTCTCCAATTTTTTCCGAGGGTATACCTCCTTGATTTTTTGCAGAGTCTCGGTTAATTCGACGATTACCTTATCCCTTGCATCAGTTTTTTCAATTGCTTCCAGTCGCTTCAGATCGCCGGGGATCTTTTCCATCAATTCACCCATTTGATCCAGCGTCAGTCGATAAAAGGAAGGGTAATGAAGGGATTCAACATCTCGCTTAAGGTGCCTGGCAACCAATTGGTTGAGTGCGGCGACCGCTCGGCGATGCTCACTTTTAACCTCAGCCAGCGCATTCGAGACCTTGAAGAGAGACTGATATGGCGTCAGAAAGGCAATCGCTTCATCCAGCAGTCTGACATCCTGGCGGAAGGCATTCTGAGAGTCCTCCCAATTTGGATCGAGTTGAGCAATCTCCTTTTTCAGGCTGCGGATGTGCATTCTCGATTCATTGATGTTCAGGACAATCTCTTCCATTTCAGGTGTGACTGTATTCGCCGGCGCCCGCCATGCGGCGCCGCGGAGTTCACCCTGCAGGGAAGATAGCTTCATCTCCTCCAGGCTGACCAGATGCTGCAATTGCATCCGCTTCAGTTCCTTTTGGGTAGTGTAGGTATTTTGCTCAATGGCGGAAGAAGTGGCCTTGCCCATTTCCTGAATGGAATCGGACAATTTCTCCAGAACTTTTAAGGTGATATAGCCTTCCCCCCGATCCACCATCAAGGTCGTCTGGCAGGAAGGGCAGACAAAAGTCTCGGCCCCATCCGGGATAAACACGGGAGCGCCACAGGATGCACAATTTAGCGTTACAGTTTTCATGGAACCTTCTCAGCAATCTGGTATAGTGGTTTTCTGGTCAATGACCTTGCCGAACCTGGACCTGCTCTCTAACTTAATTATGGATAGACGGATTAACCTCTGACCTTCCAAAGAGCCCATCTAAATTGTTCACTTATAAGGAATCGCTCGCCAGGAATGCGAAAGTAAATCAATCCTCCGCCTCAAATTCCCGGGAACTGGAATAATTATAAACCACCTCAGTCATTGCTAAAAGAGAAATTGTCTATTCATTCCGGCTTTTCATCTGAACGAGACTGAAATCAGAATTGCATGCGGTAAAAAGACACCCCCAGGACGTGATTCGACCTCACCTTATAATGAAACGGAACACTCAAAGCATAAGCGAAAGAGTGTCAAGCCCAGCGGAGAGGGTTTCCGATTAGTACCCGATTGCATTACCGTCTTTCCGCGCATCCGATCCGCCTGTGATCACGCCGGTCTCAGGGTCACGAGTCAGAATCTGGCCCCCACCAAACATCGCCCGCTCCCGCCCGCTGACCGGTGAAACCCGGTGCCCCAACCGGCGCAAAGCCGCCATTTCATCAAAACTGAACCCCTTTTCCATAAAAACCTCACCACCGGGATCCGCAGCCCCTACACCCCCGCCCGCGTTCACTTCAAGGCTCCAACGGGGCATATCAAGGGCCTGCTGGGGATTCATCTCCAAATCCACCAGGTTGGAAAGCGCCTGGAGGTGCGCCTGCGGCTGCATGAAGCCGCCCATGATCCCAAAACTGGCAAAAAGCTCCCCATCGCGGGTGATCATCCCGGGGATAATGGTGTGATATGGGCGTTTACCGCCCTCAAGCGCGTTGGGATGTTCCGGGTCCAGGCTGAAAAGTGCAGCCCGGTTCTGCAGGAAAACCCCGGTTCCGGGCACCACCAGTCCCGTGCCGCCACCCATGTATAGGCTGTTGATGAAGGAGCAGGCATTGCCATCCCCATCCACCGCGCTCATATAGACCGTATCCTCACCAACCGGCTGAATACCCGTTTGCAGATGTGGGATTGCCTTATCCCGGCGGATCATTTCGCGGCGGGAGTCGATATATCGCTCCGAAAACAGGTCCGCGGTGGGAATGGTCTCAAAATGGGGATCGCTGACCCATTGCAGAGCCTCGGTGAAACCCAAACGCATGCACTCGATCAGCGTGTGGGTTCGCTGGACGGAATCCATTCCGGCCAGGTCAAACCCATCCGCAATCCGGGCGGCCATCACGGCGGCCAGTCCCTGCCCATTCGGCGGGCATTCATAAAGTCGAACCCCGTGATAATCGGCATGGATCGGTTCAACCCATTCCGCCTCAAAGCCATGCAGATCCTCCGGTGTGATCCAGCCGTCATACCGCTGGACATGCGCGCTCAACTTTCCTGCGAAATCTCCTTCATAGATGAAATCCTTCCCTTCAGCCGCGACACCCATCAGGGTCTCTCCCAGGGTCGGCAGTTTTACCAGCTCCCCGACCGCGGGGGCGCGGCCATCCACGAGGAATTCCCTCCCGCTGGGCTGCGGTGGCCCTGAACGCCGTAGGTGCAGAGGCAGGCTTTCATCCCCAGTTTCACGCAGCAGGCGCGAGGCCATCAATTGCCAGCCCGACCCGATCCACTCCGTCACCGGGTAACCTTCCAGGGCATAACGGATGGCCGGTACAAGCACATCGCTCAAAGTCATCGTGCCGAACCGCGCCAGAAGCGCCGACCAGCCCGCCACGGTCCCCGGAACGCTGACAGCCGGACCCATGAAATGGGGCATCTCGGTGTAACCCATCTGCCGGACCGCATCAATTGAGGCCGCTTTGGCTGCCGGGCCGCTGCCATTGAGGGCATAAACCTTCCTGGTTTTTGCATCCCAATAGAGGGCGAAACAATCCCCGCCGATGCCGGTGGAAAAGGGTTCCACCACATTCAGCGCGGCTGCCATCGCAATCGCGGCATCGGCGGCGTTGCCGCCGGCGCGAAGCATATCCAGACCTGCCAGGGTCGCCAAAGGCTGGCTTGATGCGGCAATC
The DNA here is from genome assembly GCA_964447265.1 of uncultured Candidatus Brevefilum sp. Taxonomy (GTDB): domain Bacteria; phylum Chloroflexota; class Anaerolineae; order Anaerolineales; family Anaerolineaceae; genus Brevifilum. Next base: position 3,460 of record CAYUSC010000130.1, on the reverse strand, counting down.
CCGCGGGTGGAAAGGACATTACTGCGCCGGGATCGGAATTCAAAGTCGTATTGCATGGGTCGTGCTCCTGAGAAATGAACGGTCACTGATTTTTCGATTATACATGAAGCTGATAAATATCACCCATCAATTAGGCCATATCACGCCTCAAGTCTGGATGATAAGGGGTTATAATCCAAAAGCCATGACGATTCATCCACAAACCCAAATGGAGACCCTCCGCCAATTCTTTGAAGATCTCTCCATCGAGTGGGACGACCGCCAACCCGCCGGCCGTGACCAGCTTTTGCACGACCTGCTAGCGCCCTATGATCCCTTTTTCAGCCAATGCCGGACCATTTTGGAAGTCGGCACCGGCACCGGCGCACTGATCCCGATCCTCCGCCAACGCTACCCGGCGGCCAATCTGGTCTCGCTGGATTTCGCCCATCACATGCTGACCAAGGCGGAAAAACGCAAACCGGATGCCACCCTGATCCAGGCGGATATCCATCACCTGCCCCTTGCCGCAGGATATTTCGACGGTCTGATCTGCCACAATGCCCTGCCCCACTTCTGGTGGATGGAAGAGGCTCTGGCTGAGATGAAAAGGTCCTTGCGAGCGCCAGGGCATCTGCTGATCTTCCACGATATCAGCCGGGACCATGTGAACGCCGTTCACCAACGAGCACGCAATCCGATCGTCCATGGCGACCTCCTGCCTGAAGGTTTGCGTCTGGCAAAAATGCTTAAATCGACCGGTTTCCTGCCTTTGCAGGTTACGGATTTAAACGACCGATTCATTATCTATGCGAAACTCACCGGCGCCGGATAATATGGTCTGCAGATTATCAAATTAAAGGCAACTTTTCAGAATCCGCTCAATACCTTCGCAGCTATCCCCAGCCTTGATATCCTTTTTGCACCCAAAATCCTCACTTCATAGCATGATGGGCCAATTTCTACACCGGCTTTGCTTAAAATATTGTTACGATTTTCAAAATCGGATAAAATTAGAAATCGCTCACTTCAAAATGATCAACAACGGGAGAATGAAAGGAATATCATGAAGACTTATAAGCCTATATTATTCATTATCATAATTTTCAGTTTAATAAGCGCCGCCTGCCTTGTATCCGGTACATCGGATAATACAACCACGGAAGTGACCGAGGAACAAGTTGTTCCAGCCACCGAGCAAGTGGTTGTTGTCCAGCCAACACAAGCCGTGGTGGCGCCCACAGAAGCCGTCGTGGTGCCAACGGAAGAATATGTCGCTCCGGAAAACGAACCCCAGGCCTATTTCACCGAGCAATTTGATGGTGATCTCAGCAACTGGACCTGGTTCATGATGTCCGGCGACGAAAACAAGATGGACCTCTATACGGAAGATGGCTACCTGGTTTTTGACCTTGAAGGTGAAGAACAATACGTATACGTGATGTATGATCCCTATACCTACACCGACGTGAAAATTGAGGTCAGCGCTGAAAACCGGGGTAAGAACACCAACAATGTCAGCCTGATCTGCAATTATTCGGAAAAGTATGGCTGGTATGAATTCAGCATCACCAATGGCGGCATGTTCTATATCTATGTCTATTCTGAACTGGACGGCGGTTACGATCTGCTTGCCAGTGGCGGATCGCAGAATGTCGTCACGGGCCGGCATGAAAATACGTATACGGCAACCTGCGAAGGCAATCAACTTGCTTTATATGTCAACGGTCATCTGGAATATGAAATGAAGGACAATCGCTATAATCTGACTGAGGGACAGGTCGGTTTTGGCGTCTCATCCTTCAGTGTCCTGCCAATCATAGTCTATGTCAATTACGTGGATATTTCAGCATACTAAAATCCACAATGAGCAGAGAATTGAAGTGTATTGAGGAGAATGACGCCTCAATATCAACATGAAATTTAGATACTGACCTGATAACCACAGAGATGAGCAACCTTGCATCTCTGTGGTTTCGTTTAACCCGTGGTATGCTTGAAATAATCCTTCATCAAGCTAATCGATGTCAGCCCAATTTATTCACACCTTCTGGAGATGCTCACTTATGGTCAAGACCAGAAATAAACTTGCCAAACTCCCTGGCTGGATCGGGGTTGGAATCATCACCCTGCTCAACACGGTCTGGCTCTATTGGGGCATGGGGGAACTTTTCTATGAGGGTTGGGGTGTACCTGGTAACTACTGGTTTCTTTACCTCAGCATCGCCGCCGCGGCCATCGCTTTCAGCCTGGTAGCCATCCGATGGCCTTATGTCGGCGGTGGGATCCTGGTGGCTGCCGGGGTCGCCTTTGCCATTTGGTGGCTTGTTCCCACCATCCAATCCGGCGTCTACAGCTTCGGGGCAGCGCTTGAACGCCTTTTCCTCTCCGGCGGCTTCACACTGGTGGGCGTAATGTTCATCCTCGATGCCCGCTTCAATCCGCGCCAACCCGAGGACAATCGAGCCTGGTGGAAGAAGCATCTGCGCACCCTGTTGGCAGTCGGCATCCCCCTGCTCACCGGGCTGGTCGTTGCGGCCTACAACCTCCCGACCGTGTTGACCCGCGTGGACGACGGGGATCGGTCCGCCCGATTGATCAAGGGCAACGGCATCGAATTGATCTGGGCACCGGAAGGTCCCGGCTGGAACTGGAAACAGGATTTCGGAGGCTATCCAAGCTGGCGCGCTCTGGCCACCTATGGGCTGGAAGTGCAGGGACTGGGTACCGAGATCATCGCCAGCGAAGCGGACATGGCCGAAACCGGGATCTGCGCTTACCTCACGGAGGACGGCGCTGCACTGGCGGATGAACCTTTGTATATCTGGCGAATGCCCACCGCGGATGAAATCGCACGTTCACTCAGCCGTCACGGCGTCAACGCCGGCTGCACCTGGAACGGCGAAATCGGCCGGATGGACTGCACCCTGACACCCGATAAGGAAACCCCGCTCTGGGCGCCGGATGAATCCCCGGTATATTATTGGACGGCTGACGCGTTTGATGACGACGATGCCTATTACGTCAGCTATACCGGGTTCGTTTCACACCAACCAAAAACCTGGGGCAACCCCCGACACGGTTACCGCTGTGTGCGGGAACCCTGAGAAAATAGCTCTTCCCATCTTTAAATTACCTAAAAGGACCTGGTGATTTTGTTCACCAGGTCCTTTTCTAAATTAAGGTGCCCCTCTAAACTTTTTTACCAATTTACTTTTCGTTTTGCAGCACCTCATTGACCACATTCAGCCGGTTTTCCAGCCAGGCCTTCTCAGCCTGCAATGAGTCAGCGTCGTTCACCATCCCGCGACCCATTCCAACGCCGCCATAACCCCGACCGCGCCCCCGCCGTCCCCGGCCGAAACCAAAGAACCGGCTGCCGCGCTGGGCTGTTCCACCCCCACATGGCCCCAATCCCCTACCTGTCGGACCTGAACCCTCAGGCCCCGTTCCATCTTGATATGGCATATCAACATCCTTT
>CAYUSC010000129.1:0-7349 GCA_964447265.1 uncultured Candidatus Brevefilum sp. | reverse complement strand
TCGCCGCGCATATCGAGCACTTTCGACGCTGCCGGGCTGTCAGATTGACGCGGATACATAGCGGCAGGACATTGACCGTACACAGGTTGGCGGTGATGTTTTTGCCAATCTCGCTGTTGCCATGGGTGGCGCCCTGCTTGAAAATGACCTTGTTATAGCGCAGGACAACGGTCAGGCCGTCCAGCTTGGGTTCCAGGGGAAACGCCGAATTGGCGACTCTGTCATCCAGTTTAGAAATTCGGGCGTATCAATCCGGGAAAGCCTGCTGGTCATATACCGTGGTCTGGCCGAGTATCGGCGCAGGATGGGTGATTTTTTAGATGCTGTTCAGGGGTTTCGCCTAGGCGCGTTGGGTGGGTGAACCGGATGTTATCCAATCAGGATGTTCTTTTTCCAGTTCCTGCAAGCTTTGAAATTTTGTTTCACATTTGGCATCGCTGACGATGGGAGAGTCCTGAATGTAATAATGTTAGCCAAACTTACGGAGAACTTCCTGGAGCTTCTCATATTCTATCCGCTCACTGGTTTCCGGCATGAGAATTTCCTTTGGTTGATTGGCGAATGGGATAATTAATTTTACACGAAGAGCGATTAAATAAAAATATTCCCGCTGAGATTCGAACTCAGATTTACGGCTCCGGAGGCCGCCGCCTTATCCATTAGGCCACGGGAACATGTGAATGCCTTAGCATTCAAGCAGAACAATTATACCCAAAATTTCCTAAACGGCTAGAGTTTGAATTAATTTGCTAACGTCTGGGAGAGCTGCCGGGTTTCCTCGCGCAGCTTTTCGACCTTCTGAGCGCTGCCGCGTTCATCTCCCACCTTAGCCAGCAGCTTCTTCTTGATCGCCAAACGGGCGGCCGTTCGGTAGAAGCGGTTGACAGCACTGTATTTACCGCCGAAAAGGGCTTTCACGCGCTCCCGGTTCACCCGGTTGGCGGAAATGGCGGTCTGATATTGGGCTTCTGTCAGGGTGCCGCGAGAGACCTCATCCGTCAAATAGGTCTTGATCTCGCGCTTCTCAAGCGCCATCGCGATCAGGATGAAAATCAGCATGGCTGCCCAGCCCAGCCAGTCCAGAACGGTGGAGAAAGGGATCAGCGTCGTGCCAGGGAGGAAACTGGCGAGTGTATTATGGAGGGCGTGAGCAAAGACGGCCGCAGCCAATCCCACGAGTGGGGCTGTGATCTTGACGAACAGGCTGCGGTTCAGGCGGGAGATTGCCAGTCCGATCCCGAAGAAGGCGGTATAGAAGGGATGCTGCCAGCCGACCAGCAGAATGCGAATCTGGGCCAGCTCCCAGAAGCCCGACCAGCCCGATTCCGCAAAGCCGTAGGCATAAATATAGTAGGCATTCTCAGTGGCGGCAAAACCCAGGGCGGCAACACCGGCATAAAGGATGCCATCCAGGAGCGAATCGAAATGGTCACGAAAGGCGAAGAAGACCATCAGGACGGTGAAGCCTTTGAGGATCTCTTCGATGAAAGGTGCCGTCAGTGAGGTGGTCACCAAATTGGAAGCCGCTTCGGAGCCTGTGAAAACGAACACGCCCAGGCCCATGACTGTGTTGATGATGAAAGCGCCACCGGCAGCCATCACCGCGCCCCAAAGGAAGACCCCAGCCAGCAAAAGGAAGGGTTCCTTTTCAAACCGGTCAAACCAGTGTAATAGATAGGCGAAGAGCAGGGCTGATGCGAAGCTGATGAGGATTGAAGCGAGTATTCCAGTGGTTTCCATGGGCATTTCTCCAGAAATTAACGGATGGCACGCACTCTACGAATTGAGGATCAGCCCCGTCCGGCAGGCAAGGTAGGACGTGTTGGCAAATCCCAATTCCTCCATCACCTCATCCGGACGGCCGGTTGCGCTGGGCTCGGCATTGAGCCGAATCCAGAGCCCAATTTCACCATCATCCGCGTAGGTCACTTTCAGGTCGAGGATCAGAGGGCGCAGGTCATAGGTCTTGCCGCGGCGGACGCGGGTGAGGTGTTCGGCGGTCATCAGAACGGCCACCTTTTCCTCGAGTTCATCCTGCTGCTGCGAGTCGTAGAAAGTGATCTGATATTCACTGGCGCTCATTCGCTCCTGAAGAGCCTTTTCCTGCAGGGAGACGATTTCCACGTGTTGAATATCCAATCCAGGAGGGGCGCATTCGACCAAACGTTTCAGGACATCCTCGGCTGGGAGGGGTTCATCCATCCAAAAATCCAGCATCTCGGCTTCGCTGATCACGCCAAGGGGCAAGGCTGAAGCCAGGTTGAGTCGGGCGCGGGGGTTGAAGCCCTGCGAATAGCGGATGGGTAAACCGCTGCGGCGCAACAGCCGCTCCCAGAGGTGCTGCATATCGAGATGCCCGGTGAAACGCAGGCTGGGACCTTTGGCGTATTTTAGCCGAATACGGGTGATCTGTTCTTGTTCGGTCATCATCTTAGGGGCACTTCCAGCCCCCATCAGGGGCAATCAGACGGAGTTCGTTGAAAGCTGAGAGGATCCCGCAGCTATAACAGGCGCCTCGACAATCCGGGCGGGTTTTACCCTGCAGGCTCCATTGGTAATCGGCTTGCAGGAACGATTTCCTGACGCCGGCATTGATATGGTCCCAGGGGAGGATTTCATCCAGGTCGCGAGTGCGGTGGCTGTAGTAATCGGGGTCCAGGCCCACTTCCGTGAAAGCGGCCTGCCAGTGCGCCATGTTGAATTGATCCGACCAGGCATCAAACCGTGCGCCGTTCTGCCAGGCTTTCAGGACAACCTCCGAAAGCCGCCGGTCGCCACGGGAGAGCCAGGATTCCAGCAGCGAAGCCTGGGGGTCATTCCAGGTCATTTTGATCTTTGAGCCGTGCATCCCCTGGTGGAGGACATCCAGTTTCTGCTGGATGGATTCGAGCGAATCGAAACCAACCCACTGGAAAGGGGTGTGCGGTTTGGGAATGAAAGTGCTGATCCCGGCATGGACCCGGGTTCGGCCGCCGGCAATCCGCCGGCCTTCTTCAAGCACGGCTTTGCAGAGTTCGGCGATCGCAGCCACATCCTCAAGCGTTTCCTGGGGATGGCCGATCATGAAGTAGAGTTTGATAGTTTTCCAGCCGTGTTTAAACACGGAGCGGACGGTTTCTATGAATTCAGCGTCACTGATCGGTTTGTTGATGATCGCGCGCAGCCGCTCTGTGCCGGCCTCGGGGGCCAGGGTGAATCCGCCGCCCGGGGTGAGCGACTGGAGTTCGTCCATCAGATCGTCCGTAAAGGATTCAATTCGCAGGGAGGGCAGAGAAATGTTGACCTGCCGCTCCTGGAGGAGTTCGCGTAGCCCGTTGATCAGGGGTATGATCTGGGAGTAGTCCGATGAGGAGAGCGAGAGCAGGCTGACTTCTTCGTAACCGGTTTGGTCCAGCCCGGCTTTCAGCGCGGTGAGGATCTCATCCAGGGGTCGCTCACGGATGGGGCGGTTGACCATGCCAGCATGGCAGAAACGGCATCCACGGGTGCAGCCCCGCATGATCTCCACGCTGACGCGTTCCTGCACCACTTCCACATTGGGGACGAGGAAGCGGGTGAGCGGCGGAGGCAGCTTGGCATTGATCCGCTTGACGATGGGCAGGGTGAGGTCGGGATTCTCCGGTGTGACGGCGGCAATGGTGCCATCCGCGTGGTAATCCACCTGATAGAGAGAGGGGACGTAAATACCGGGAATTTTTGCCAGGGCCAGTAATAGCTCTACCTTACTCCCACCGGTGGCTTTCCAGACCTGGTGCGCTTTGACAATATCCAGTATGACTTCTTCTCCCTCGCCAACCACAAAAGCGTCCACGAAGGGGGTAACCGGTTCGGGGTTGAAGGCCGATTGACCGCCGGCGATGATCAGGGGATGGGATTCGTCACGGTCCGCGCTGCGCAGCGGCAGGTGAGCCAGGTCAAGGATATTGAGGAAGTTGGTATAGAGCGTCTCATAAGGCAGGCTGACGCCGATGATGTCAAAATCCGCCAGGGCTCGCTTGCTTTCCAGGCTGTAAAGCGGGAGATTGTTCTCCCGCAACGCGGTTTCCATATCGAGCCAGGGGGAGAAGGCCCGTTCAGCGGCGACACCTTCTCTCTGGTTGAGGATGTCATAGAGCAGCATCAGTCCGAGGTTGGATTGACCGAGGTCGTAAATATCAGGAAAAACCAGGGCTACATGGGTGCGAACCGAGTCCCAGGCTTTAATCACCTGGTTCAGTTCGCCGCCAACATAGCGTCCCGGTTTGGTTACAGTGGGCAGGATGCGTTCGACCCTCCGCCAGAGGGTTTCTTGAGATGAATTGGGCAAGTTAGAAGGTTCCTTTATAGCTGCCGCCATCGACTGAGAGCATGACGCCGGTGATATAGGAGGCAGCGGGTGAAAGCAGAAAGACGGCGGCGTTGGCAAACTCCTGAGGAGTTGCCATCCGGCCCAGCGCACTCTGCTGATTTTGTTTATCGATTTCCTGTTCGCGGGTGGTGCCGTTCCGTTGGGCGCGATCCGCCAGCAGTTTTTCAACCCGTTCGGTTTGAGTCCAGGAGGGGAGGATTGAATTGATACGAATGCCATCTTCGCCCAATTCCAATGCCAGAGTTTTGGTCAGGCCTACGGTGGCCGCCCGAACGCTGTTGGAGAGTACCAACGCGGGGATCGGCTGCTTGACCGAAACGGAGGTGACGGTGAGGACTGCGGGGGCTTCCGACTGGCGAAGGGCAGGCAGGGCGGCGCGGATCAGGCGGACATGGCTGAGAAAGGCCAACTCCACGGCGGATTGCCAGGCGGTGTCATCCACGTCCTCAAAGCGCATCGGTGGCGGCCCGCCGGAATTGGTGAAGAGCAGGTCCAATCCACCATATTCGGCAATGGTCGCATCAACCAGCTTCTGGGGTACGGATGGGGCGCTGATATCAGCAGGGAGGAGTAATACCTCAGCGCCGTTTGTGGTCAGCTCAGCTTTAGCCCGTTCCAAATTTTTCGGGTTGCGACTGTTGATCGCCAGGCGGACACCTTCAGCTGCCAGAGTTTTTGCGGTGGTGAAGCCGAGGCCGCTGCTGGCGCCTGTGAGCAGGGCGATTTTTCCTTTTAATCCCAGGTCCATAATTTTCCTTAGTTGATAATTTCGATTTGTTCATCCATGAGCGGCAGCTCCGGCCAGCGCGCTTCAAAAAATTGGAGCACCTGGGTCAGGACGATCTCCGCCTGCCGACCGCTGCCTGAAGCGCAGGCCACCAGCAGCCCGCAGCTCTGCCAGAGGTCCTGATCAGCCACTTCTGACACCGAGATGTTGAACTCCCGGTGCAGGCGGGCGATCACCGGCTTGATTTGGCCGCGTTTTTCCTTGAGGGAGTGGCAATTGGGCAGGCGAAACGAGAGACGCAGAATTCCGACACTCATGGTCTAAATTTAACCGGAGGCGAGGCAAATGTCAATTGATTGGGGTTAGTCGGCCAGGGAAATCGCATTTATAGTAAAAACCGGTGTAACATGTCATGAAAAGTATTGTTTCAACTGATATTTTGACCCCATCCTCGTTCCTTCCCCTGGAACCAGGGGAAGGGTGCCTGCAAACGAAGTAAAGCAGGCAGGAAGGGGTTCGTAATCTCAGTTCCTCCATTTAATCTCAATGGGAGAAACCTACTATGATTGCCTTGGGTTAGTCTTCTTCGCTCAGGACGGGGTTGGTCAACGTGCCGAGGCCCTCAATGGTGATGCTCACACTGATCCCCGCCGTCAGGTCGCCCACACCGGCAGGTGTGCCCGTCAGGATCAGGTCGCCCGGTTCGAGCGTCATGATGGATGAGGCGAAGACGATCAATTGCGGGATGGTGAAGACCATATCGCGGGTCGAGGCCATCTGGCGCAGTTCGTCACCCACGTGGCAGGTGATCAGAGCATCTGAGGGGTCGAAATCAGTCTCGATCCAGGGGCCGAGGGGACAGAAGGTGTCGAATCCTTTGGCGCGGGTGAAAAGGCGATCGGTGCGCTGCAGGTCGCGGGCAGTAACGTCATTGGCGATGGTGTAACCAAAGACGTGGTCCATGGCGCTGTCCGGGTGGATCCAGCGGCCTTGTTTGCCGATCACCACGGCCAGTTCGGCTTCGTGCTGCACCTGATGGGATTGCGGCGGCAGGATGATCGGATTACCTGGCGCGGTCAGGCTGCTGGGCGGCTTGAAAAAGAGCAGTGGAATCTCGTCAACGGGGTTGTCCATTTCCCGCGCATGGGCCTCAAAGTTGCGGCCCACACAGATGATCTTGGAAGGCCGGACCGGTGGCAAAAGGGTGACCGATTCGACAGGAAATTCCGGATCAAGCCGGCGATAGGCGCTGAAGGGGTCGCCATCCAATTGGCCGACACGGGCTTCATTCAGCCAGCCATAGCGGGGGGAGAGATCAGGTGTGGAGAAACGAAGAATTTTCATAAGGTTGATAACAATCCAGTTGTTCTGCGGTATAATAGTCCCGTTGGGCGGGTAGCTCAGTTGGTCAGAGCGCATCTCTTACACAGATGAGGTCGCAGGTTCGAGCCCTGTTCCGCCCATTATACCTTCGAAAAGGGGTGAAATTCGAGAAGAAAACTCTGTTATGCACTTTATCAAGAAAACCACCAAAAAGAATGATGAGGAACTAACCCTTTACCCAATTACGGGGAAGGTTCAGAGTTGGTACTTTAGAATAAATGAAATATCGCAAGGGTTTTATCGGGTTGAGGGCGTGGATAAATGGGGGAGGATTGTCTCAAGAGATGGGGCTGACCCGGATGAATTACCTGAACTGTGTGCTGATGATGTAAAGGAAATTGCAGAAGAGTGATTAAAAAAAGAGGCTGACCAATTAGTCAGCCTCTCTCTTTATCTATTAACTAAGCAATTTACTGAACCGTGAATGTGCTGGTTGCAGTGGCATCATCATAACCGGTCATTGAGGCGGTTGCTGTGATGGTGTAGGTGCCCTTACCATACAGGCCGGTGTTGACCTTGAAGGTGAAGGTGACCGAACCGGTGGAACCGGTAGTGCCGGTGAAGGAAGTGGAGATGCCTGTTGCGCCAGTGACCACAACGGAGACTGAAGCGCCGCTCACGGGGGTGGAGCCATCCATTACGGAGACGGTAATGGCAACTTTGGCCCGGTTGCTGAATACATCAGTGGCAGTGGGGCTGACAATGGAAACTGCCAGGTCGCCAGCAGGTGGCGGAGGCGGAGGCGTCACGCCGCCCGTCAGATACTCGAGAGCTGCGGCTGCCTGTACCAAACCATAACCGAAGACGGAATCGCGGCCGGAAGCGCCGAGATCAATCGCCGTGGCGTTCATCGCTTCGCGAATTTGAACATTGGTCCAGGAGGGATTGGCT
>CAYUSC010000128.1:0-7556 GCA_964447265.1 uncultured Candidatus Brevefilum sp. | reverse complement strand
CGATCGCCGTTTTGGGCAGCGGGGTGGATGTGATTTACCCGCCCGAGCACCGCACCCTGGCGGATGCCATCATCGAGAACGGCGCGGTCATCAGCGATTACCCGTTGGGGACTCAACCGGAAGGGGTGAACTTCCCGCCGCGGAACCGGATTATCTCCGGGCTGTCACTGGCAACGGTGGTGGTGGAAGCGGGTGAGCGCAGCGGCGCTCTGATCACGGCGGATTTCGCCGTGGAGCAGGGACGGGATGTCTTTGCCGTCCCAGGTAATATCCTTTCTCCTTCCAGCAAAGGCACCAACCGCCTGATCCAGAAAGGCGCTTTTGCCCTGGTTTCACCCCAGGATGTGCTGGATCTGCTGGAGCTTTCTCAGGTGGAGGATTATCAGGAAGCCAGGCAGGCCTTGCCAGCAGACACAACTGAGGCTAAGATATTGCAATCCATGGATTACGAACCTGTCCATGTGGATGAGATTTGTAACGAGGTTGGATTGGCAGTCGAGAAGGTGACGGCCGCGCTGACGATGATGGAGTTGAAGGGTTTGGTCCAGCATGTGGGGGGCATGCGCTACGCGGCCATCCGTGAGATCAACAAGAAATAAGGAGTTGGTCATGTACGAGAATTTTTACGCAGTGATTATGGCTGGGGGCAGCGGTACGCGACTTTGGCCGCTTTCCCGCAAAGGGCAACCCAAGCAGTCGCTGGCGATTGATGGCAAAAATACCCTCTTTCAACAAGCCGTCCAGCGGCTTGCCGGGCTGTTTCCCGAGGAACGAATCCTGATCGTTACTGTGGCGGATCAGGTGGCGCAGTTGCGGGACCAGGTTCCATCCATTCCGGAAGAGAACTATATCATTGAACCTCTGCCGCGAGGAACGGCTTCCGTGGTGGGGTTGGCAGCCCTGGCGATCCAGAGCCGTGACCCGCAAGGATCGATGGCGATCCTCACCGCCGATCATCTGATGCGCAATGCCGAACACTTGCGTCAACTCCTGCGGGCGGCGTATGCGGTTGCCCAGAAGGATTACCTGGTGACTTTGGGGATCACCCCGACCTTCCCGGCCACTGGTTATGGCTATATTGAAAAGGGTGATGGGCTGGGTAACTTTGAGAGCGTTGAGGCGTTCGAAGTGAAAGCCTTCAAAGAGAAGCCGCAATTGGAAGTGGCAGAAGAACTGGTGGCAGATGGGCATCATGTCTGGAATTCCGGGATGTTCATCTGGCGGGTGCCGACCGTGATGGCTGAGTTTGAACGCCAGATGCCCGATCTTTTTACTAAATTGAAAAAGATTGAAGGGTCTTGGCAGAAAGAGCAACCTAAGGGTATGATAGAGGCTGTTTGGCCCACGATCCAGCCGCAGACCATTGATTATGGCATCATGGAACATGCGATGAAGGTGGCTGTGATTCCCTCCATTGATTTGGGTTGGAACGATGTCGGCAGTTGGGAATCCCTTTTTGATGCCCTGGATCCGGATGAATCGGGTAATATTGTCCTCCGAGGCCAACAACTCACATTTGACACAAGCGGTACACTCATTTGTGGTGAAAATCAGGATCGGTTGATTGTAACGGTTGGCGTGCAGGACCTGATTATTGTTGACACTGGCAACGCGATTCTCGTTTGCGACCGAAAGCAAGCTCAGCGGGTTCGCGATGTTGTAAATTATCTAAAACAGGACGGTCGCGAAGATTATTTGTAGGAGAGATCGGAATTGGAAGCTTATTGTGTAAAATGTCGCGAAAAGCGCGAAATTAAAGACCCCATTGCAGAATACAACAAAGCCGGCGCACCGGTGACCCGGGGCACTTGTTCTGTTTGTGGCACCAAAGTCTATCGGATGGGCCGGACGGATGCCCATGATGGGCTGCCCAAGCCGGAAGTGGCTCGTAAGGCCAAGAAAGAACAGCCTCGCAAGGGAAAGCTGGTGATCGTTGAGTCCCCCGCCAAAGCAAAAACCGTGGGACGATTTCTCGGTAAGGGCTACACCGTCCGGGCTTCGGTCGGCCATGTGCGTGACCTGCTGCGGTCCAAATTATCGGTGGATGTGGAAAATGATTTTGAACCCCATTACCGGGTGCCCAATGAGAAGCGCGAAGTTGTCAAGGAATTGAAGAAACTCGCCGGTAAAGCGGAAGAGATTTATCTGGCGACAGACCCTGACCGCGAAGGCGAAGCGATTGCCTGGCATCTGATGGAAGCGGCGGATATTGATGAGAAGCGCACCAACCGGGTTGTTTTCCATGAGATCACCAAGGATGCCGTGGATGAAGCCTTTGCCCATCCCCGCACGATTGACATGGATCTGGTGGATGCCCAACAGGCTCGCCGGATTTTGGACCGTTTGGTGGGATACGGCATCAGCCCGATTCTCTGGAAAAAGGTCCGCAGCCGGCTCTCGGCCGGACGTGTGCAATCCGTGGCGCTGCGGCTGATCGTCGAACGCGAACGCGAGATTGAGAACTTCATCCCGGAAGAATACTGGTCGATTGAAGCGGATCTGCTGCCGGAAGGTGGAAAGGTCTCCTACCGGGCCAAATTAGCCAAGATCAATGGTGAAACGCCCGAACTGCCCACGCAGGGCATGGTGGATGACATTTTAGCGGAAATGCGGTCTGCACTCTATACGGTTGATTCCGTCAAGGAAGGCAAGCGCCGTCGTAATCCCTCGGCTCCGTTCATCACCAGCACTCTGCAGCAGGATGCCTCTCGCAAACTGGGCTTCACCGCGCGCAAGACCATGTCCGTGGCGCAGCAATTATATGAAGGCGTCGAGTTGGACGGTGAGGGGACGCAGGGTCTCATTACCTACATGCGTACCGATTCAACCAATATCTCCGATATTGCCCTGCGGGAAACCCGCTCGTTCATCAAAGATCGCTACGGCGAGGGATTCCTGCCGGATGTTCCCCCGACCTATAAAACCCGGACGCAATCCGCTCAGGAAGCGCATGAAGCGATTCGCCCGACCTCTGTTCTGCGGCAGCCGAAATCCATTAAGCATTACCTTTCCCGCGACCAGTTCCGGCTTTACCAGTTGATCTGGCAGCGCTTTGTGGCCTCCCAGATGAACCCAGCGATCTACAAGACTCTGTCGGTGGAAGTGATCGGCAAGGGCAACGCCGGCAACGAGTATTTACTGCGGGCTTCCGGCAGTCAGCTGGAATTTCCCGGTTTCCTGGTTGTCTATGAAGAAGGCAAGGACGAGGACCTGACGGAAGATGAGGAAGGCGACAGCGCCAAGATCCCCGTGGATGACATCCGCGAGAACCAGACTCAATCCCTGCAGGAACTCTATCCTGAACAACATTTCACTCAACCGCCGCCACGCTTCACGGAGGCTTCACTGGTGCAGGTGTTGGAAGAAAACGGCATCGGCCGCCCTTCCACCTATGCGCCAATCCTTTCGACTATCCAGAACCGGGGTTACGTCATGCGGGACGGTAAACGACTGGAGCCAACCGAAACCGGTTTTCTGGTCAATGACCTCGTGGTGGAATTCTTCCCCAGCATCGTCGATATTAACTTCACTTCGAACCTCGAGGATGAATTGGACCAGGTCGCATCAGGTTCTGCCGAATGGGTGGATGTGATCCGTGAATTTTATGGTCCGTTCTCCGAGCGGCTGGATAAGGCCGAATCTCAGATGCCTGAACAGAAGGCTGACCTTGAAAAAGTCGGCCGGGCTTGCCCCCGCTGCGGCCATGATCTGATCATCCGTTGGGGACGCTATGGTAAGTTCATTTCCTGCAGCAATTTCCCCGATTGCCGCTATACCGAACCCTATCTTGAAAAGATCGGCGTGGTTTGCCCGACCTGCGGTGAGGGAGAGGTTGTTCGGCGCAAGACCCGCAAGGGCCGCACTTTTTATGGCTGTTCCCGCTATCCGGATTGCGATTTCACCTCCTGGAAGCAGCCCGTGGCGGAAAAATGTCCAAGTTGCGGTGGGGTGTTGGTGATTGCCAACAAACGTCAGCTAAAGTGCCTGGATTGTGAGGAAACCTTCCTGCAGGATGAAATTCTCAAGGAAGCCGAAGTGGCATAAGTCTTGCAATCTATTTTCTGAGTGATTCTATTGCGGAAAAGTTTTAATTATTCTACAATAGTGAAAATGCGAATAATTGACGTAAAAATATGACGGGAGTTTAAGATGAACTCAGAAAAACTGAAATCTTTGTTCAAGGATTGGCGGATCACCATCATTGTTGGGGTAGTGATCGGGATTTTGCTGGGTCTGTTGGTGGGCTGGGGTATTTGGCCTGTTCAATGGACAGATTTGGCGCCCTACCACCTCCGGGCGGACTTGCGTGAGGATTATCTCCGCATGGCGATCTTTACAACTGCCATGACCGGCGACACCTCGATTGCCAATAAGGCCTGGTCCGAGCTGGAAAACACAGCCGATGAGACTCTGGCAGCAGTCAGCGCAAATACGGGATACATCACCCCCGAGCAAATCACCTATTTTGAAAGCATCGTCGGAGCCGAAGGCGCTGAAGTGGTTGTACCGACCAGTGACACGGCCTCCGATATGACCACGACCCCTGCGGCGGACGAGGAAGAAACCAGCAGCGGCCCGAACTGGCTGCTTTTGGGCGGCTTCTGCGTTGTCCTGCTGATCGGCGCTGCGATTGCGATTTACTTCTTCGTGATCCGCCCCCGGAAACTGGGTGAGGCGCAACAGGAAGATCTGAAATCCATTGTCCGTGAACGCATGGCCGATAGCGAAGCCGCGATGGATTATGGCGGAGAGGAACTCGGTTATACCAAACCGATCTCAGGTTTCAGTCCGGCTGAGGAAGAAGAACAACAGCTTTCTGTGGCGCAGTTCATGACCACCTATATGATGGGCGATGACCTGTATGACGACTCCTTCAGCATTGACGCTCCCACCGGTGAATTTCTGGGTGAATGCGGTGTGGGCATCTCAGACACCGTTGGTGTGGGCGAACCCAAACGGGTCAGCGCTTTTGAGGTCTGGCTGTTCGATAAGAACGATATCCAGACGGTCACCAAAGTCGTGATGAGCGAGCATGTCTATGAAGATAACAAGACCCGGATGCGCCTTGAATCCAAGGGCGAACCGATCCTCGCTGAACCCGGCAAAGTGATCCTGCTGGAAACCGCCACGCTTCAACTGGAAGCCCGGATTGTGGATATGGAATACGGCGAAGGCGCCGCCCCCGACCAGAGCTTCTTCCAGCGGATGACGCTCGAACTTTCCATCTGGTCAAAAGAACGGGGTTCCTTCTAATCAACCTCACTCCCTGAAAATAAAACACCCCTCAACAACAGTTGAGGGGTGTATGTTATTAATTACATGGATTTACTCGATCTTGAGGATCTCCAGCCGGATAGTCTCACCATTGGGCAGGGTGGCGACCACCGACTCACCGGATTTGTGACCGAGGAGCGCCTTACCGATGGGGGATTCATGGGAGATGCGGCCTTCGCGGGGGTTGGCTTCGTTGACGCCGACCAGATGGTAGGTTTCGGGGGGATAATCCTCTTCTTTAATCGTCACCCGGGCACCAAGGATCACCTCATCATATTTCGACTTTGCTTCAATCACCTTGGAATTATTGAGGATCGCCTCAAGCTCCAGAATCCGGCCTTCCATAAAGCCCTGATCCTCTTTGGCTTTGTGGTAATCCGCATTCTCGGATAGATCACCCATCGAAATGGCGTGTTTCAGGCGTTCAGCAAGCTCCAAGCGACCGGTTGTTTTTAATTCTTCCAGCTCCGCTTCAAGTTTGGCTTTGCCTTCAGGGGTGAGATATTTTGGTTCGTTCATGCTAAATTCCTTTTGGTGATGTTCCTGGTGCAGGCTTTTTTAGGGGAGGGTCGTTGGGTCGAATAATTTCTGATGTTCGTCAATGGCGAACCGGTCGGTCATCCCGGCAATGTAATCGCAGACGGTTTCTTCCAGCCCGCTCTTCTCTATCGCGGTTTGATATTGCTCAGGGAGGATGTTTGGTTCCTGAATGTAGGCCTGGAAGAGGTTTTCCAGAATCCGATCGGCTTTCACAGCCATCCGGACCACCCGGTAATGGTTATAAAGGTTCTTGAAGAGGAAATCCTTTAATTCACGGTTGCGGCGGTGCATATCTTCGCTGAAACCGACCACGTTATAGGGGAGCTGCTGCAGTTCTTCAACATTGCGGATACCGCTGCGGCGGATCATCCGGTCGATGGACTGGATCAGGTCGTTCACTTCGATCCCGATCAGGCGCCGGATCAGGCGATGCCGGGCGAGGTCATCCAGGGTGTCGGAACGGCGGCGGCCGATGCTTTCATTGATGACCTCCCAGAGGGAGACGCCGGAGAGCTGGGCGGGCGTGATCATCCCGGAGCGCAGCCCGTCATCCAGGTCATGCGCGGTATAGGCCAGCTCATCGGCCACATTGGCGATCTGGGCTTCCAGATGGCCGCGGAGTTCGGGGTTGAATTCAGTGGCGTCGGATACATCGTAATCCGTCTCGTGTTTGATGATCCCTTCCAGGACTTCCCAGGTGAGGTTGAGGCCATCGAAATCGGGATAGCGTTTCTCAAGCTGGGTCACGATTCTGAAGGAGTGGTGGTTATGGTTGAAGCCGCCGTGATCCATCATCATCCGCGCCAAAGTACGTTCGCCGGAATGACCGAAAGGCGGGTGACCAAGGTCGTGGGCCAGGCAGATCGTTTCAACCAGGTCCTCATTAGCGCCCAAAGCCCGCGCCACACTGCGCCCAATTTGGGCCACTTCGAGGGTGTGGGTCAGGCGGGTGCGGTAATAATCACCTTCGTAGTTGATGAAGACCTGGGTCTTATATTCCAGTCGCCGAAAAGCGGTGGTATGCAGGATTCGGTCCCGATCCCGCTGAAAAACGGTGCGGTAATCCGGTTCATCTTCCGGGAAAAGGCGGCCTTTGCTGTTCCGGCTGCGGACGCCATAAGGGGCCAGATTCTGGTCTTCCAATTCTTCCAATTGTTGACGCGTGAAGATCATGTTATTTCTCCAAAATTTCAATCAAGTTCAGATTATACCGGAAAAACGTGCGCTGGTGACCTGGCCTGTCAGGCAGCGATCAAAGTGCCAAGTTTTGCTCCTTCGAGGGCATCCCTGAGGCTGCCGGGAGCTTCGGCGGAGAATATTCGCACCATCAGACTGGGATTATCACGCACGAGATCAACCATCAATCCCACTTTGGTTTCCATTCCGCCGGTGACATCCACCTGGTGAGAGCCGGAGACCTGTTGGCTAATTTTTGCCAGATTGCCGGGTTTGATCGTTTCAATGATCTTGTCGGGGTGATCGGAGCTTTGGTAAACGCCTTTTTCAATCCCGGCCAGCAGGATGCGGGTCGGCTTAAGGATCCTGGCCAGATGCTGAAAGACCTTCTCTGTGGAGAATATCGTCCCACCCAGAGACCGGTCAAAGATCACATCTCCCAAAACGACGGGGATGAGGTCATGGGAGAGGGCGGTTTGCAGGGGAGTTAAATCCCAGCTAATCACTTCGCCTCGGTCGGCGATGATCCCGGCAGAAGGGGGGAAGGTCATCACGGGCAACCCGGC
>CAYUSC010000127.1:0-7618 GCA_964447265.1 uncultured Candidatus Brevefilum sp. | reverse complement strand
CCGATCAGCCCCTCATACAGCTCCACCGTCGCAGGTGAGACATCGCCCTCCATCTGCTGGCGGAAGACGTCCTGGCACTGCTTATACACTTCCCGCACCATCGAGCTCCGCCCCATCTTGTGGAAGATGGTCATCTGGGCGCGGTAGGCCGATTCCCAAAGCGGATCCTCCCCCAAAGTCTTATAAGTCACCTGCAGCGCCTGCTCATAATCCCCCTCATCCAATAACTGCGCGGTCAACCGTTCGGCGGCCAGCAGGAACTGCTGGTGATAGTATTGCACATCGATCATCAGCCATTCCTGAGCATAACACCCGTCGAAATAGCGGCCCTGATAGAGGTTGACGGCGCTCTCCAAAGCCGGCAGCGAGCCATCCCCGATCTGCTGGGTGAACAGTTCCGCATCCACCATGACCCGCGCCCGGGGATTCAGCCGGTAAAGCTCCTGGCGGCGTTCCACAAAGAACGCGTTTTCGCCCCGCGGCCGGTCGGGTTCCAGCACCTGGTTGAGGGTGTTGAGGATCACTTTCAGGTAGTTGTTGGCATTTTCGAGCGGCGTGTCCGGCCAGAGCATCGCGATGATCTGGTCCCGGTGCAGCCACTTGTCGCGGTGACCGACCAAAAGCTGGAAGAGCAGCCGGGCCTTCTCCCGCTTCCACTCCTCCGGGTCCACCGGTTGGTCGCCGCGCCAGACCTTGAATCCCCCAAAGGTCTGCACCCAGAGTGAATATCCCGGATGGTAAGTCTCCGGGTCCAGCCCGCGGTCCTTGAGCAATTTGGCGATGAAGGGGTGTTCGATGTTGTTCTCAGCTGCAGCCAGCAACAGGGGATAGATCATCTCCCGATCTTTCAGACCCATCAGGCTTTCGCGGGTCAGCAGGAATTCATAGCCATATTCCTGAACAGTCGGCAGCATCTTTTCCAGGTAGCCAAAGGCCGTATTCTGGTAACCTTGCTTCCAGGCCCGCAGCGCCAGCCACATCCGCGCCGCGCTGAGCGAGAAGATATCCTTGACCTTGAAAGCCGAGGTTTCCGCCGTGGTCAGATATTGCTGGGCAGCCTCGTAATTACCCGTGAGCACCTCGCCTGCGCCGAGTGAGAGCTGGATCAGGATGCTGATCCACTCGTCGCCGGCTTTCTTGGCGATTTCCAGCGATTCAAGCGCCAACTCCTCGGCTTGCTGGATATGGTGGGTATAGCCCAACGCCCGGCACATCCCCCATAGTGGCTCGACATGGATCCGGGTCACATCCACCCTGTCGATCGCTTCCTGATAGAGCTTCATCGCCTGCGCCAGCCCATCCTCGTTGAATGGGTGCTGGGCATAGAGCAGAACGGCATGCCCCAGGCGCATAAAGCCCACGGACTGCACAAAGGTGGATTGGAGCAGCTTACCCAGTTCGATTCCCAACCTCGCATAACGGTCCGCCCTTTCAATTTCGCCGATGATGGCATAGAAAAGCGACAGGAGCAAAGTGCTCTCACGATGGAAACGCTGCGGGCGGGAAGGTGGGACCACACCGGGGTTATTCGCCTCACGATCCTGCAGCAGGTCAATGCCCTCCTGCAAGCGCCCGGTTCGCAAAAGAATGCGGGCCTGGATCAGGTCGGTCTCCTTATCCAAAACCGGGCGGAGTTGGCTGGCCTGTTTCAGCAAGGCTTCGGCGCTGTCCGGCAGTCCCAGGTTGAGCTGGTTTTCCGCGGTCAGCACGAGCAGATCCGCCACCTCATCCTTCATCTCCACCTGATCCAACAGTTTGAGCGCATTCTGTAACAACTGATTGGCGTTATTGGGCCGGATCGTATCCAGAAAGACTCGCGCCTGGCCCGTTAACGCCTGCGAAACGCCCAGGTGGTTATCGCGCTTGCGATAGATCCGCTCAGCCGCATGATAATATTCCAGCGCTTCCTCAAAATGCCCCAGATAACGATTGACCTCAGCCAGGAGGAAGACCATATAGGGGTAGTTGGAGCGGATGCTGATCGGGACCTGCGTGATCCAGTAATTAATCGATTCCTGGCGCCCGTCCCGGATCATCTTCTTGCCGATGTTCTCGAGGATTTGATTGATCTGGTGATAGTCGCTGGCGAGCAGGAGGTGGTTCATCGCCTCCTCCCAATATTCATGGGCACAGAAATAGCTGGCGATCTTGCGGTGCAGGTCCATCACCCGCCGGGTGTCCTGCTGGAGCCGGTTGAGGAGAAATTCGCGGAAGATCTGGTGATAGCGGTAGACGCCCGGACGCAGCTCTTCGATGAACAGGCCGCTGCTGTGCAGGTCCGCGAGGATCTTGTCACTGGAATCGATCATCATCAGGAAGTCACAGGTGCTGCTGTCCAGTTTGGAGAGGATCGAGGTGGACAGGAGGAAATCCTGCCGTTCGGGAGTCTGCCCGGCCAACACTTCCTCGGCCAAGTAATCAAACAGTGCCGTGCGGGATTGGCGGTCATCCTCAAGCACCTGCTGGATGGTCATGCCGGGGTTGTTCTGGAGCGTTTGCCAGACCATTTGCAGACCAATCGCCCAGCCTTCGGTTTTTTGAAGCAATTGGAGGACAGTCTCTTCATCGAGTTGGATGTCATATTGGGTGGCGAAAAGCTGGCCGATCTCCTCCCCTGTGAAGGTCAGATCATCCTTGCTGATCTCCAGCAGCGCGCCTTTGACTCGCCATTTGTTCATCGAGGGGAATTCAAGGGTGTGCCGGGTGGCAATAACCACATGCAGCTTCGGCGGCAGGTTTTCGACCATCCAGTCGATGAAACCCATCACCTCCGGGACATTTACCATCCGGTGATAATCATCGAGGATGAAGAGTGCGTCCTTGCTCAGGTGGACCGCCAGTGCGTTCAGGAAGGCGATCATCGCTTCCTGCTGGGTGGAATCCGGCATATCGAGGATCCGCAGGGCTTCCTCGCCAATGGGCGTGCCATGCTGATTGAAGGCGGTGAAGAGCTTCGCCAGGAAGAGCTTCGGGTCGCGGTCCGTGCCGGAAAGCGTGAACCAGTAGATCGGCAGGTCCTTCTCACGCAGGAAGGACAGGATCGCGGTGCTCTTGCCGTAACCGGTGCCGGCCTCCAGGATGGTCAGCGGGTAATGCAGCATCCCGGCCAGCCGCTGGTTGATGCGCTCACGCACCAAAACCCGGCTGCGCTGGGCAGGCGGGTTGATCTGGCTGAGGATGATGAGGTTGCGAATGGACATATTAGCGCTTTGGGCCGGTTTGCCGTGTGGTTTGGTGTGATGGTGAGAGGGCTAACCGGTGGATATTGGTGGTTCAATCGGTAATTATAACGGGGAACCGCACGAGATTCAATTTAATTTAGTGGCGGGTGCGTATTGTGTTTATGCGCACCAATTTTTTATTTGGCGTGGTCAGCCGTAGCGCGCACCATGCAAAAACTAATTCATTTATCCATCATCTACATCTTCTTGATGCACATAATTATGATTTATTTACCTATTTGCCCTTAGTATTTTGGTATAACCTATTTACTGAATTATTTCTTACTTTTCTTTACTAGATTCTTGGATTGATATGCCGCAATCCAATCATCAAAATTAATTTCTCCTAACTGAGGATAAATTTCTGCAGGTATTCCAACCCCCATAAAATCCATGGTCACTTTATCAAACGCTGGTATATTACCATTTATGGTCCGTATTAAATAATAGACTTTAAAAAGGGGACCGACAGAGCTAGGTTTTTCTCCGGTTAAATATTCACGATCAACTTGTATTGATAATAGGCTCTTTTCATGGTTAGTAAAAAGAGAAGGATTATTATCGCTAGATATTTTCCACATTTTCCCAAAATAATCATCAAGCACTTCACATGCGCCATCGTATTTAATTATGTCATCTTCATCTAACATTTCATATGGAATATATAATTCCCATTGGTATTCATCATTTTTAAGATACTCTGGCCCATTGTTTCGAAGGACAATATCAATTCTTGCCTTACCATCTCCAAAATAAGTTTGACCGAATGGCATTTTTTGATATATAGATAAGCTAAACTTCCTTGGAGGATTTAGAAATCTAGGCAAAACATATAACAGAATTATTATAAAGAAAATCTCAGCAAGTAATTCTTGAACAAACCCAAAAAAGAAACTATCACTATGTCTTGTCACCCCAAAAATGCTTATTAGAATAATAAGGGCTAGTCCAATAATTATTTTAATAATTTCCCCAAACTTCTTAACTTTTTCTTGATATTTATATTTTCTCATCGGTAATATTATTCCCATACCAGGCCAACCACCATAGTATTTAATAATATAGAGCAAGATTGGATAAGGGATTTTCCCCATATTAGATTGATAGATGTTCACATATAGAAAATCTGCAAGAAAAAGACCAGGATCTTTAAATAATAAACTTATTTGCGTTCTAATTTTTGAAATTCTTGAGCTGTAAACTTTATTTTTTTTCATAAATTAATCCTATATCACCAGACTAATTATTGGTTGTTACCCATCCTAAAATAACCAAGCTGATTACCTCATTTAACTATCCCCGATGATCACCAGATACCGCTGATCCCCTCGGTCGGCAAAGAAAACCATGCTGTCCTCCAGGCCATGAGGATTTGCCAATCCCCCACTGCAGCAGGCATGATAGGAAATCCTGTCATATTCCAGCAGATACTCATTTCCATCATAATAATAGCCAAGCCCGTCATCCCTGATGAAGAAATAAAATAGCTTGCCGGATAGAAGGTGAATGCCGAAGGATTGCTGGTAACCTTCCAGTTCATTCAGCGATTCGCCATTCCAGATGATGTCACCCAGATGGGGGAGTTCAATGGCACCATCATCATGAATGATTTTCTGCCCCCGGTCAATCTCCAGATACCAGGAATCCTCAGTGGCGATAAAACCCCAAACCGCCGGTAGTGGGCCATTGTCTCCCTGCGTAATGGTCATGAAGCGCTCGTCATTTTTATACAGGTTGATCTCAACCCGATATTGCGTCATTCCCTCCGGGCTATCGTCCAATAAAATGTAATCCTCATTGAATGAATAAAGATCCTCGCCAATGGTAACCCGGTGCGGAACGGATTGCGGTTCCGTCCACGCCGCATCCTCATACTCCGCCCAGACGACATCATTATCCTCACGTCGGGTCAACGGATGCTCCTCAATCGTCAGCGCGCCACCTGTCCCGGGCGTGAGGGTCACCCGTTCCTGAATGGTCAGCGTAGGTGTCTTTGTGGGCTGGGGCGTCTTCGTGGCGGTTAGCGTCTCGGTTGGCAGGTCAGTCTCAGCCATCCGGGTCGAGTATGCCGGATTGCAGCCCGTCAATAGCATCATCAATATGACAAACAGTATTGCTGCTGTGCGGTTCATCCTAACCCCTTTCAAGATCGATGGTTCCGAATCCCAAACCTATTATTCCTCATGCGGATTTCAATCTTTCCGCCAGGGCAGAGTAGCGTTTCGCCACCGTATTATTATTCACGGCTATGCGAATAGCCTTATTGTTCCCCACCAGCACACACCTTTGCGCTGCCCGAGTCACGCCTGTATAAAGCAGGTTACGCTGGAGCATCACATAGTGCTGGGTCAGCACCGGCATCACCACCGCTGGGAACTCGGAGCCCTGAGCCTTATGTACCGAAACGGCATAGGCCAGAACCAGCTCATCCGCCTCAGTGAAATCATAATCCACCTCGCGCATCTCGTCCATCCGCACCGTGAGCGTCTGGTCAATTCGGTTGATGCCGGTCAAAAGACCAATATCGCCGTTATAAACGTCCTTATCATAATTATTGCGGATTTGCATCACCTTATCGCCCACCCGGAAGGTCCCTCCGGCCAATTTCTGCTCGATCCTGTCCCTGGCTGGCGGGTTGAGCGCAGCTTGCAGCTTTTGGTTGAGCGCGTCCACCCCCGCCGCACCGCGATACATCGGCGAAAGGACCTGAATATCCGTTAACGAGTTTAATCCAAATGTGTCCGGAACCCGACTCGAAACCAGATCCACGACCCATTCCGCCGCTTTTTCCGCCGAATCCGCCGGGAAAAGGAAGAAATCCCCCGTCTCAGAAGTTGAAAATTCGGGCATCTGTCCCTGATTGATCCGGTGCG
This sequence comes from uncultured Candidatus Brevefilum sp., assembly GCA_964447265.1. Taxonomy (GTDB): domain Bacteria; phylum Chloroflexota; class Anaerolineae; order Anaerolineales; family Anaerolineaceae; genus Brevifilum. The sequence continues at coordinate 1,524 of CAYUSC010000127.1, read as the reverse complement.
CATTGGTGATGATCGCCGAATCGCCCGCCTGGCGGTAAATCGTCCGCAGCCGCGAGACCGGCACCACCCCTGAGCGGATGATATCCCGCAGCACATCTCCAGCCCCCACCGAAGGCAGCTGGTCCACATCCCCCACCAACAATAGCTGCGTGCCGGGTTTGAGCGCCCGCAGCAGTTGATGGGTCAGCATCAGGTCCAGCATCGAGGCCTCATCCACCACCAGGAACTCAATTGCCAGCGGATTCTTCTCATAATGCCGAAAGCCGCCCTCCGGGGAATAACCCAGCAGACGGTGGATCGTGCTGGCGGGCCGGCCGGTGGTCTCGGTCAGGCGTTTGGCTGCCCGACCGGTGGGTGAAGCCAGCGCGTAACGCACGCCCCAGCCCTCCAACAACTCGATCAATGCGCGCATACAGGTCGTCTTGCCGGTGCCGGGGCCGCCGGTCAGCACACTGACCGGACTTTCCAGGGCATGTTCCAGCGCGGCCAGTTGTTCATCCGAAAGCGTATCCGAGGTCAGATTGAACTGCCCCTGGCGCGTGGTTACCGGCACGGCCAGCAGGTCACGCAGGCGGGCCGCCACACCTTTCTCCGCTGACAAAAAGAGCCGTAAATAGATCGCATCCACCGAGTCAACGCCCGCATCGACATCTCTCAGCGCCACCGGTTCGCGTTGGATACGCTCCTCGGCAATCAGGCGTTCAAGCCCACCATAGAGCAATCCCGGATCCACACCCAGCAGATCGGTCGCCTTTTCCAGCAGCAGCGCTTCAGGCAGAAAGACATGCCCGTCGGATTGGCTCTGCTCCAGCACATAAGCCAGGCCGGCCTCGATCCGCGAGGGGTGATCCACCGGTAAGCCCAGGTCACGGGCAATCCGGTCGGCGGTCTTGAACCCCACGCCGTAAATATCCTGCTCCAGCCGGTAGGGATTCTGGCGCAGGACTTCCAGCGCTTCATTTCCATAAGTCTTGAAAATCTTCACCGCCAGGTTGGTGGTGATCTTGTGGCTGTGCAGGAAGATCATGATCGCGTTCACCTGCTTCTGGGCTTCCCAGGCCGAAATGATCTTCTCCATCCGATCCGGCCCGATCCCCGGCACTTCCCGCAGCCGCCAGGGGTCCTTTTCGATCACATCCAAAGTGTCAGTTTTAAAGTGTTTTACGATCCGGTGAGCCATTTCCGGGCCGATCCCCTTGATCATCCCCGAACCGAGATAGCGTTCGATACCCTCAAGCGTGGCCGGTTTGAGCTTTTCCAAATGTTCTACCTTGAATTGCAGTCCGTGCTTGGGATGGCTGGTGAAATCCCCTTCCAGCCTGAGCTGTTCCCCCACGGCGACATCCGGCAAATTGCCCACCACGGTCACCAATCCATCGAGACTGATCCCCGGGAGTCTCTCGCCAGGGTCCAGTTCGGGTCGTAGCCGCAGGACAGTATAGCCGTTCTCCGAATTGGTATAGGTGATGCGTTCAACAGCGCCGGTGAGCGTGGTCATATGGAAAGTATAACGGAAATTCGGGC
>CAYUSC010000126.1:5488-7759 GCA_964447265.1 uncultured Candidatus Brevefilum sp. | reverse complement strand
CCAAACAGCAACAAGGCGAGATAGGCCAATGAAGCGAGGAAAGCCACCAGCCCAATCCGAGGAGCGCTAAAGGCAAATACGATCAAGCCCCCCACCATCAACAGATCTTCCACCTGAAAGATCCATAACCGGAATTTGAACAGGGACTTGCGGAGGTAGATGGCTGCCAGCCAGATCGGGAAAAACACCAGGTTAAACTCCCTGACGAACCAGGAAGGCTCGTAAGAAAAACCAAAGACGCGGTTGGAAGACCAAACATTGATGGATTGAACCGCCAGCTTCGATCTGATCCGGTTGAACCAGCTTGGCAGACTGTGGACGTAATTGTATTTCCTGAGCAGAACGACTTCCAGCAGCCCCCAGGCAATGATCAACGCAGCGCCGATGTAGATAAACAGCAGCATCTGACGCAGCCCTTTTTCATCCTGCGGATAGGTGGCAAAGACCAGATAGAAACTGATCCCAATCGCCAGGGTGAGAAAAGCTCGTAAACTCTGCCCCAGGAAGTCTCGCCCCAGGTCAAAGTAACCATTCAGGAAGAACGCCAGACAGGACACCACGACCGCCACCAGCACGAAGTAAAGGAATGGCACCACTTCAGCCGGGAATTTGCCCTTTTCAATCAGGAAAGGCACCAACCATACAATCGCTAATACGATCAGAGGGATGAAGGAGAAAGGGGCAACGATTGCACCGGTCAGCTTATTGAGAATCGGGAAACTGGTCAACGGCAATCCGACCAGCACCAGGAACCAGAGAGTCGTTTTACCTACCCGGTAAAATGCACTTTTTGAAAGCGATGTCAGCATCTTCAATCCTCTTGATTACCGTTCGAACCAAATCGAAGCTTGCCATCCACCACCAGAATCCCAATCACGATCCCCACCAGCGCGCCGGCTAACACCAGGGTCCCGCGCATCTGGTAGGTGGGCCTCGCAGGGAGAGAAGCTTCCTGAATCAGATCCACGATGACAAAAGTCTCCGCTTCGCCATCCGCCTGAGCGGTTTTCAGGTCAACAAAGCCCAGGTTTGCCCAATAATTGACGACCATTTGGGCCACTTCCGGGCTGGTATGCCGGTAACTCAGGTACCATTTATCCAGATGACGTGAAATCTGGCTGTCCTGCTCAAATTCATCCATCGTCAGGTTGGCATCCAGGGTTTGAGCATAGGTAAAAGCTGAATCCATATCTTTGATCAACACACGCTCAACCACTCCCAATGCTAGGTCTTCATCATACTGGGTGAATTCGATCGGGTCGCCTGTGCCATCGTAAAGATTCTCAAAATTGATCTCGGTGAAATCAATACTTGCTGCAAAAATCGCCTGGGCTTGATATTTTGCCGGAAGCAGGTAGGAGGCTACCAACCCTACCAATGAGAAAAGATAGGCAATCAGAGCTATTTTCCACCAATTTCGGAAGATATTTTTCAACGAAGATGTGGGATCCAACATGTCACTCATTGGGAATTCCTCTCTAAAGCCAGGTCGTAATCTGGGTCAATTATAAACGATTAAGTTCACCCCCTTTTCAACCCCCTCAGTGGTGATTAATTGGATAAACTAAGGTATAAATAATGCCATTATGCGGGACTTCTATCAAATTTTTATACCCCAATATCCGATAATATAATCCTACTACTTCATAAAAAATCACCCAAACTCACTGAAAGATCGAAAAACTCAATTGAGGAAAAAATGGACAAAAAATCAAAAGCCTTACCCATCATCCTGATCATCCTGCTGGTTGTGGTGTTCTGTTGCATCGTCGTTGCCGTTGGCGCACTCATTGGCGGAAGTTGGTTGATTAATAAAATTGATGACCTCAATAACTCCCCCTATACATCTATCACCACCGAAGCCACCCAGGAAGTCACCCCTGAATCCACCGTCATCGAACCCGTCCCCGGTGAAGCCATCGAGACGCTCGACACACTGGACCAGACCGTCGTCCCGATCAATGACCCTGTGGAACTGGCTGAGCGGTTGGGCGGCAAACTGGATGTCCCCGACACCCTGATTGACCCGGACGCGCCCTATTCCGTTGGCGCCCGGAAAACCTTCTGGGTCGGCAATGTGGATACCAATGAGAATTTCCAAATCACGGCGGTGCTGCAATATGTCGGTGAAAACACCTATTTCTGGATTCAGGAAGGGATCGAATATGACCCCGGCGACCTGGCGACCCTGGGTGATATTTTCGATCAACAGATCGTTCCCATTGACCGCGAGTTCTTCGGCGAGGAATGGAACCCCGGCGTGGATGGCGA
>CAYUSC010000126.1:0-5388 GCA_964447265.1 uncultured Candidatus Brevefilum sp. | reverse complement strand
TTCTCCATGCTGGCGGAACTGCTCAATGGATACGACATCGGCGGCCATGATTACAGCTACCTGATCGATACCGACCTCCAATTGACCGATTGGGGTGATTCGGTCGGCGACAATTCCGCCAATTACGGCGCTTCTTTCCTCTTCATGGCCTATTTCCTCGACCGGTTCGGCGAGGACGCCACCAAGGCAGTAGTTGCCGCCCCGGACAACTCCATGGAATCGATCACCCGGATACTCGACGAAATGGGTATTGATGATCCCCTCACCGGCGCCCCGATCACCGCAGACGATGTCTTTGCGGATTGGGCAGTGACCAATATCCTCCTGGATCCCAGTGTGGGCGATGGCCGCTATGATTATTCCAATTACAACCCGATGAATGCATCAATCACCGAATCCATCAGCGGCAAGCCCGCTGACGCCATCCGGCGATACGTCCACCAATATGGCGTGGACAGCATCCAATTTACAGACCTCTCCGGCAATGTAACCCTGACCTTCTCAGGCTCGACCACCGTCAGCCTCCTGCCTCAAAGCGCTTATTCCGGTTCCTATGCCTTCTATTCCAATAAGGGCGACGAATCGGACATGACGCTCACCCAGACCTTCGACTTCACCCATGCCGCCAGCCCGATCGAATTGACCTACCAGACCTGGTATGATCTTGAAACCGATTATGACTACCTTTATCTGGAGGCCTCCACAGACGGCGAAAACTGGCAAATCCTGAATACCCCGTCCTGCACCAATTACGACCCCTCCGGTAACAGTTACGGCTGTGGCTATAACGGCGAAACCGGCGGATGGATCTCTGAGACGGTAGACCTTTCCCAGTTCGCCGGTCAGGAAGTGACCCTGCGCTTCGAATACATCACCGATGCCGCAGTCAATGGCGAAGGGCTGCTGTTGGATGATCTCAGCATCCCCGCGATTGGCTATGCCACCGATTTCGAAACCGATGATGGCGGTTGGGAAGCCCAGGGCTTTGCCCGCGTGACCAATCTTCTGCCGCAGACTTTCAGAGTCTCGGTGATCCGGATCGGCGATGAGACCACCGTAACTAATCTGGAGCTTTCCGATCTGAGAACCGCTTCCATCGACCTCGTCCTCGAAAAAGGTGATCAGGTGATCGTTGTAGTCAGCGGGACCACCCCCTTCACCAATCAGGAAGCCTCCTACCAGATCAATTTGGAGTAACCCTATGCAAGAACAGCCTAAACCTGCACCAAAGAAGCGGATCAGCACCTTTTGGTTTGTCACCATTCTGGTCGTGGTTATCAGCTTTTGTTTTTGGTTCGCAGCCAGCCTCGGCAAGTATTACACGGAAAATATCGTCCCCACGGTGACCCCAACGGTCACTGAGGAAATGGCGATGCAACCCACCTTAACTACCGAGGTAACGGAGATCCCGACCGCAGAACCCACCCCAACCGAAGCTCCTCAACTTTCCGGTGCAGACCTCACGCTGCAGGTATTGGAACAGGAAGTCATTCCTGAAAATGATCCCATTGACCTGAGTGAAAGGCTGGGCGGCAAGTCGGACATCCCCGCCACAGACCCGGACCCGGATGCGCCTTATCAAGTCGGCGACACCAAGACCTTTTGGGCGACCAATGTGACCACTAATGCGAATTTTCAGGTGGACACCACCCTGGTCTACGCGGACGATATCCTTTATATCTGGATAGAAAACAGCGTGGACTATGATAAAACCAGTGTGGACCTTCTGGGCAAGGAATTCAGCGAACAAATTTACCCCACCAACCGGGCCTTCTTCGGCAGCGAATGGACGCCCGGCATTGATGACGACCCGCATATTTACTTCCTGTTCACAGGCGGCGTGGGTGGCAGCATTCTGGGTTATTTCTCTTCAGCGGACGAAATCCCCAAAGAAGCCCACCCCTACTCCAACGCCCACGAGATGTTCATTCTCAATGCCGATAACCTGAGCCTGCAGGGCGAACAGGTGCGCAGCACCCTGGCGCACGAATTCCAGCACATGATCCATTGGTATGTAGATCGGAATGAAGAAACCTGGCTGAACGAGGGCTTCTCGATGCTGGCTGAATTGATCAACGACTATTCAACAGGCTCGCATGACAGCACCTACGTCCACAGCCCGGATATCCAGCTAACCAGTTGGGGTGAACCCGGGGAATCCAATATTCCCCATTATGGGGCATCCTTCCTCTTCACCGCCTACCTCCTTGACCGTTTTGGCGAAGAAGCCACACAAGCCATCGTGGCGAACCCCCTCAACGGCCTGGAAAGCATTGACCAGGTCCTGCAGGAATTGGCTGTTATTGATCCTCTGACAGGTGAAACGCCTGCTGCGGAAGATGTCTTCGCGGATTGGACGGTGGCGAACTTACTGGGTGACGAAACCGTTGGCGACGGAAGGTATGCCTATGCCGTTTACCCCACAGCGCCCCTGGCCTCACCCAACCCGATTCTCACCGGTTGTCCCAGTGGGAAACTGGATTATGACGTCCGCCAATTCGGTGTGGACTATCTTGGTCTGCGCTGCGAGGGCGAATGGACCCTCAAATTCACCGGCAACCCGGAAGTCGCCATTCTGCCGGTTGAGGCTTTTTCCGGCGATTATTTCTTCTGGTCCAATATGGGCGATGAATCGGACATGTCCCTCCAGCGCGCATTCGACCTGTCGGAGGTCGAAGGGCCGGTCGAGATGACCTTCCAGGCCTGGTATGACCTCGAAACCGATTATGACTATGTCTTCGTTTCGGCCACCACCGACGGCGAGAGCTGGCAACTTCTGGAACCGACATCCTGCACCACGAATAACCCATCCGGCAACAGTTACGGCTGCGGTCTGAATGGGGCGAGCAATATCTGGCGACTCCAGACTGTTGATCTCAGCGCCTTTGCCGGACAGGAAGTGACCGTGCGTTTTGATTACGTCACGGATGCCGCTGTCAACGGAATTGGCCTGGCTATTGATGATATCGAAGTGGCCGCCATTGACTACGCCTCCGACTTCGAACAGGATGAGGGCGGCTGGCAGGTGGATGGCTTCGTGCGGATTGAGAACGTCCTGCCTCAGACGTACAAGCTAACCCTTGTCACTTTTGGCGACGAGATCACCGTAATCCCACTGGAATTAAATGCCGACAACACCCTCAGCACCGATCTCAACCTGACGGGCGATATCTACCAGGCAGTGCTGGTCATCAGCGGCACCACACCTTTCACCCGCCAGAGCGCGACCTACCAGGTGGAGTTGTTGCCGCAAGGCGAATAGTCCCAATCAAATTTCCATCCAGGCGCGTCCCCACAGGGTCGCGCCTTTTGATTTAAGCCCACCCGGGGATAATTTCATGTACAATATCACAACGTAACAACCTCAAGGAGCAACACCATGACCCAAGAAGCCAGCCTCACCCCCCATGCCGCACTAAAGACCCCCTGGACGAACCAGGTGGACCCCCAACAGCCCTGGCCGGAATATCCCCGGCCCCAGATGGTACGGGAACACTGGCTAAACCTCAATGGTGCCTGGGAATATGCCATCAGCGAAATAGGCGCTTCCCAGCCGGATGAATTTACCGGAACCATCCTGGTGCCTTTTCCCCTGGAAAGTGCTTTATCCGGTGTGGAACGCTCATTGGAACCCGATGACCAACTTTGGTATCACCGCACCTTTACCCTACCCGCAGACTGGGCCGACAGCCGCGTCCTGCTGCATTTCGGCGCGGTGGATTGGGCCTGCCGGATTTGGGTCAATGGAGTGCAGGTCGGTGAACATACCGGTGGGTACGACCCCTTCTCACTGGATATCACTTCCGCTCTCAAGCATGGTGAAAACCAGCTAGTTTTAGCCGTCACAGACCCCAGCGACTCCCAGCCCATCCAGCGCGGTAAGCAGGTGCGCAAGCAGGGATTCATCTGGTACACGCCGATCTCCGGCATCTGGCAGACAGTCTGGCTGGAACCCGTGGCTGATACATTCATAGCCTCTCTTAAACTCGTCCCGGACATCGACCTTTATGAGTTGACCATTTCTTCTCAGATCAGCGGCCAACAGGAAGGATTAACGCTCTCCGCCCGGGCTTTCGCCAAAGGAAAACAAGTTGCCGAAGGGCAAGGAGACGCCTCCAACCCCCTGAAACTCAGAATCGAGAACCCCACCTTTTGGTCACCGGAAAATCCTTTCCTCTACGACCTTGAAATTAAACTGTTACGAGGTGACGAGGTCTTCGACAAGGTTAACAGCTATTTTGGCATGCGCAAATTCAGCCTGGAAAAAGACAGCCGGGGCAATCTGCGTTTCTGCCTGAACGGCAAACCGACCTTCCTTTATGGCGCTCTGGACCAGGGCTATTGGCCGGATGGGCTTTACACACCGCCCACGGACGAAGCCCTCCAATGGGAGATCCGTTTCCTCAAGGACGCCGGGTTCAACATGCTGCGTAAACACATCAAGGTCGAGCCCGCCCGCTATTATGCCCACTGCGACCGGATCGGCATCATCGTCTGGCAGGATATGATCAGCGGCGGCATCAGCCCCAAACCGATCTGGTTTGCATTGCCTAAATTAATGCCCCGCCTAAAGGATAACCGCGCCTACTGGCGCCTGGGCCGCAGTGATGCCGCCAACCGCGCCGAATTCCGCCAGGAATATCAGCAGATGATTGACTCCCTCTACAACGTTGTCTCAATTGCCATTTGGGGGCCGTTCAATGAGGGCTGGGGTCAATTCGACGCCGCGGAAATTGCCAACTGGACGAAACAGTATGACCCGACCCGCCTGCTGGACCATGCCAGCGGCTGGTTCGATCAGGGCGCCGGTGATTTCAAAAGCGAGCACGTCTACTTCAAGCCCCTCCCCTCCCCGAAATTGGAACCCGGCCGCGGACTGGTGCTATCCGAATTCGGTGGCTACAGTCTGAACGTCCCCGGTCATGTCTGGAACCCGGACAAGGATTTCGGGTATAAAAAATTCGCCAGCAGTGAAGCGCTGACCGAAGGTTACCTCAGGCTGCTGCAAGATGAACTGATCCCCTGGATTAAGGCGGGCTGTTCCGGCGCAGTCTATACCCAAACCACCGACGTTGAGACCGAAATCAACGGCTTCCTGACCTATGACCGCCAGGTGGAAAAGATGGACATCGCTGCCATCCGGGAAGCCCACCAGAAACTATACGAAAGCAGTCCAGAGTAAATTCTCTGAGATATAAAAACTGCCCTCTAACGAGGGCAGTTTATTTTCTGCTAAATTCAGGAAATGCAGGGCCTAGAAACTGCCGACTGCGTCGATTAATTCATTGTAAATTTTGAAATAAGGCGCAATCCCCACCAGGTCCATCGATTCCTTGATGCGCTCATCCAGTTTCACCAGGACGAGTTCACCGCGGTTCATCTTCTTCA
>CAYUSC010000125.1:0-7843 GCA_964447265.1 uncultured Candidatus Brevefilum sp. | reverse complement strand
ACCACAGCCTGGCCCATCAGATGACCCATCACGGCCATGCCAAAGGGCAGGGTCAGGAGGAGGCCGATCACGCAGGCGATGGCGCCCAGCGGACCGATGATGCCGACTGCCAGGAACGCGCCGAAGGCAACCAGCAGCCAGTCACCGAAATTGCCCGTGAGCAATTTCCAGACTTCACCCAGCCGGAAGGCGGCGCCGAAGTCATCTTTGGCAATATAGTTGGCAATCGCGCCCAGGCTGAGGAAGCTGGTGAATAACCCGGCCAGGAAAACGACCAGGCCGACCACACCGGTGAAAATGCCGTAGCCCCACATCGCCAGTTCGTTGTTGAACATGTTCAAGCTGTCAATCCAACCCGTCACGGAGGTAATCAATGTTACAGGCAGGCTGTAGATGAAGCTGATCAGGAAGGCAAAGAACCCGCGCAGGATATCGTTGCCGAAATCGATGTCGGGGAGGGGATGTTCCACCCCGTCAATGACGTTCCGGGTCACTTTGAGGGTCCAGCCGAGTGTGACCATCCAGCCCACAACCGGAATAAGCAGGCAGAGGCCAGGTAAAGCCAATTTCCTGAACCAATCCTGATCCTCGAAGATGTAGGAAAAACTCAGACCGAAATTCATGATAAATCTCCTTAATTGCTTTTGAATTATCTATCTGATCTACTTACGAATAAATTGATAATAAGTTGCAATGGGAGAAAATTATTCTTCAAATCTATGCAAACTGGATAATTCGGGATTAGTTCACCCTAGGTTGAAGCCATATTTTGTTTTAAATTCTAAGAGCCAAGTGGAGTCTCCTTGCTTTTCAACTTGGTTAATAACTTGCTGAATAGAAATTAATTTGATCCTCTCGTGTATACGTTTGGGAGTTATGGACATTAAGAAATGGAAAAGTCCTCTTTTTTCCAGCCCATTGTTATTTACAAAGACTGGCGAGCGTTCATCGTGCATTAAGACAAAATGACCATTTAATTCCAGAGCCATGAGAATTTCTCGAAAGAATTGATAGTGATTTATCAGAGCACAGCTACTATCCTGCGCTATACTCCCATCCAAAAATCCGTATTTCTCCAGCAATTTCCAATAACGTCGTCCGATGAAGTGTAAATAGCATGAATCCAGATTATTGATTGGATTGTGGCCATCACAATCTCCATTTTCAAAGACTGAACATCCCCCAAACTTCTGTTCAACGAATTTGCTTTCGATAAATATTCTAGGTTGATGCTGATGATCAAAAAAGACGACATCCACCGAGGTCGGTTGTCCTGAATCCTCATTGAAAACCAATCGATCTTCGTATTCAAATTGGGCATATACGTCTCCCTCGGGCCAAATCACACCAACCTGATCCAATGCTCTACTCAAAGGGGTGTAATTATTGGATACCATCATTGGCCCGATCAAATTGAAGACTAATGCCTGGCTGCTCAACCCATGGTGAATAAACTTGTGTAGGGGATAACTATGTTTTTGAGCTAATGCTTCGTTCCTTTGTTTGATAATATAATCAGCTACTTCCGGCATAATAATATTATTGGCCCAGTTGCCATAACTGTCTAGAATATAAGGATTCCTCGCTTTTATGGCAAATCCGTGGTCAGAAAACCATTTCGCTGCAGCTTTTTCGACCTCTTTTCGGTAATGGCTATAACGCGTATAGGGCCAGTTTTGCGCTTTTGATCTTGATGACATAATAAATTCCACCCCTTTTCTTAGGTTTTGCCTTGATTAATGGTCTGTAGAATATTAATGTAAATTGCGTGGATCGCGCCAGGATTCGCTGCCGTTATGGAGGGGCAGGTTCTTCACATTAAGGCCGTTCTTGATCGGATCGGCGTATTTTTCGAAGAAAGTGTCCAATTTCTGCGTCAGCCGGTCAATTTCAGGCCGGAAATTGGGATTGTCAAAGCCATTGACCATTTCGCGGGGGTCGTTTTGCAGGTCAAAAAACTCGTTGGGTCCGTCCGGATAACGGCGCACCAGCTTATACCGCGCATCCCGAATCATGCGCACGTCGCCGTATTCTCCGATTTGCTCCGGTTTCCAGCCCTCCAAAGGGGCCGAATCGGTCAAAATGGGGGCGAAACTGCGCCCGGGATAGTTCCTTTCGGCACTGAATGCCGGGTCGAGAGGGATTCCGGCATAATCCAGAATGGTCTGGAACAGGTCGGTGTGGTCCACGAATTCAGTCCGCCGCTGTTTGGCGGTGAAATGCGTGGGATGGTTCAGGATCATTGGGATTCGTACTGATTCTTCGACCATATTGAGCGGCAGGGTGCCATTTCCCTTGCCCCAGATGCCGTGCTGACCGCAATTGAGGCCGTGATCGGAGGTATAGATGACCAGCGTATCCTCCAACAGGCGCAATGCTTCCAGTTCATCCAGGATCTGGCCCACGCCTTCGTCAATCTGGGTCACCGCGGCGTAGTACTGGGCTCGGGATTCGTGCGGGTCCAGCCGGTATTTGAAGGTCGATTCGAGGTTTTGGATGCCGAAGGGATAGGTTTCACCGCCGGGAAGTTCCTCAAAGGTGCATTTCCGGTAGTGTTCCGCCAATCGTTCAGGGTGGCCTTCCCAGGGATTGTGGGTGGCGATATAGCCCACCTGTAGGTAAAAGGGTTTCTCCGGGTCCCGTTCGCGCAGGTATTGGAGCGCTTTTTCGGTGAAAATCCGGGTTTTATAACCCTCCATTGCCACCGGCTGGCCGTCTTCATAGAAGGTGCGCGGCCCGCCGTGGGTGAAGGGGTATTCATTCCCGTGGTTGAAGGTATGGTCAAAGCCGCCCCGGGGGTGATTTTCGCTGCCCAGATGCCATTTTCCGCTCAGGTAAGTGGCGTAACCGGCATCATGCAGGATCTCGGGCAGAACGGTTTCATCCGCCAGCCAGGGATACCCGTCGATATCCACGCCTTCGGCGCCGCCGAGGTAGTCGTGGATGCCATGCTGGGAGGAAAACCGTCCGGTGAGCAAACAGGCCCGCCCGGGTGAGCAGACCGGGGTGGGGGTATAGGCGTTCTGCATCAAAACACCCGTCTCAGCCAGGGAATCAAGATTCGGCGTGATGATTTCCCGGTTGCCATAGGCTCCATTCGCCCATTGGGCGTGGTCATCCGTCAGGAAGAGCAGGATATTGGGTTTTTGGGGCATGGCAGTGTCCTTTTGAGAAGGCTAAACTTTTACGGCAAGCGTTTTTGGGTTGAATTTATTATAATCGCGTAAAGAGTCAGGGTAATCATCCAATATAAAAATTGATGATTTTAGATTGTAACCAGGACGCATCCTCAGTAACTACACCTTGCCAGCCTGAACCAGTTCGGCAAAGAACTCAAACGAGCGGTCATAGGTGGCTTCGGCATTGGCCGGGAAGGCGCAGGCAGGCAGCTCGCGCATTCGCAGGTGATACTGAATGCACTCGCAGCAGATCCCTTTGCGGGAGCAGGGGGTATAGGAGCAGTTGCAGCGGGTCAGGTTGCGGTCTTTTTTACAATCCATTATGCCTCCAGGACAAGTTTATTTCCTCCAATTGTAGATGAAGACCACTTTGCGGGCAAGAATTCAATGTTTAGGAGGCTCCTTGTTAAATTCTCTTAAAAGGAGTAATTAAAACCGCTTAATTAGCCGGTGTTTGATAAAATGAGGGATAAATAAATGGATGAACCATGGAAAGCAGGCTTATGTCCGACCAAACCTTTAAAATCCTACTTCTCATCGCCCGCCCGGCCGCCGGCAAGAGTGAAGTGATCAATTATCTTAAAAATACTCCCGTTGATGAACGGATCAAGCGCTTTCACATCGGCGCGTTCAGCGAAATTGACGATTTCCCGATGCTTTGGACCTGGTTTGAAGAGGATGCCCTGCTGGCGCGGATGGGAAATCCCCGGCTGCATACGGATGCGGAAGGTTTCTTCAGCGAGCCCTATCTTTGGGACCTTTTAGTCGAGCGGATTTGCCTGGAATATCAAAAACGTCAGCGGGATGGCTTCGATGAGACTGTGGTGATTGAATTTTCCCGCGGGACGGAACACGGGGGTTACCGGCGTGCTTTCGCGCATCTCTCCGATGAGGTTCTGGCTAACCTGGCGATCCTCTATCTCAACGTTCCCTGGGAAGAATCCCTGCGCAAAAACCGCGCCCGGTTCAACCCGGAACGCCCGGACAGCATTTTGGAGCACGGCCTGCCGGATTCGAAGCTGGAAAAACTCTACCGGGAAACGGATTGGGAATCCTTAACCGAGGGCCATCCGGAAAAACTGCCGATCAAGGGCTTTGAAGTTCCTTACGCAGTCTTCGAAAACGGTGATGACGTGACCACCGCACAGGGGGCAGCCCTGGGTGAACGGCTCGAAGCCACCCTCAATACACTCTGGCTGCGCTGCCGGAGTTAAATCTGCGGCCATTCAAGCCCCGAGTCCATTCCTCATGCATTTTCTACGTTCCTTTTTACGCCTGCCTCCTGACCTGGATGTCAAACCTGACGTCCGGCGTCATTTCAAACGTAACTTCATTGTCAATATGCTGGATGGGACGGCCTGGCTGATCGGCGAAAGCTTTGTTTCAGTCACAACCATCCTGCCGGTTTTCACCAGTACCCTGACCGATTCGGCCATTCTGATCGGCCTTGTGCCGGCATTGATTAATGCCGGATGGTACCTGCCTCAGTTGTTCCTGGCAGGCTATGTTCACCGGCTGAAGCGGAAGCTGCGCTTTACCCTGGCAATGGCCGTCGTGGAAAGGATTCCTTATTTCATCTTTCCGCTGACTGCCTATCTGTTACATTGGATCCCTGCAACGACCGCAATCTGGCTGTTTATGTTCGTCGTCGCCTGGCGGGGATTCGCCAGCGGGATGGTCGCGCTTCCCTGGCAGGTGGTGATTGCCGAAGTGATCCCCAGCCCTGTCCGCAGCCGCTTTTTCGGGATCGGAAGGATGGTTGGGCGCTCGCTTGCCGTGGTGGGATCGGCGGTTTCCGGTCTGATCCTGGCCAATGTTGCCTATCCCGATAATTTCGCCTTGAGTTTCCTGATCGGTCTGGGTTTCATGTGGTTGTCCTTTTACTTTTTCTCCCGTACGGTGGAGCCGGAACCGGATGATACCGAAGAGATACCAACCGACAATAAGGTTAAAACGCCGCTTTTGGACCTGGTTTCCTTCAAGCGGATCTGGCAGGGCGATAATAATTTCAGGCGCTATGTGATCAGCCGGATTTTCTTCCAATTGGGGAGTATGGCAGCCGGATTTTATGCCGTTTATGGCATCCAGCACTTTAACCTGCCGGATCAGCAAGCGGCGATCTTTTCCGGTCTGCTTTTTGCCGGTGGGATGGCGGGTTTCCTGGTCTGGGGTGTGGTGGGAGATCGCTTTGGCGGCCGGAACATTCTGCTGGCATCCGACCTGATGCAGACCTTGGTCCTGATTCTTGCGTTGGCGGCGCCTTCCGCCTGGGTCTTTAACCTGGCGTTTCTGGTCTTTGGCGTTTCCCAATCGGGCTATATGATCGGTGAAATGCTGATGGGAATGGGCTTAGGGCCGGAATCGGAGCGTTCGTTGTACCTGGGATTGGTGCGCAGTATTCCGGGTTTGTTTGTCCTGATCGCTCCGCTGATCGGTGGTGTGATTGTGGAGGTAGTGAGTTATCCGGCGATGTTCATCACGGCGCTCGTGTTGGGCTTGGTGGGGGTATGGATGCTGGTAGGCGTCAAAATTCAACCAACGCAAAGTGTCGGATAAACAGAAATTCTAATAATTTCGCGTAGTATTAGTCTTTGACGGGATTTTTTAGCCCGGTATCCAGCTTATTGCGCACTTCGCGTTTGACCCTGGCAGCCAGATGGCGCTTGTGGTCAGTCAGGAATAGCTCAACGGCTTTGCGGTTGTAGCGAATGGCCCGGCGCAGCACCCAGGAGACGGCTTTCACGATCATATCCTCGTGATCATCCACCAGCAGGGCGGCATATTTCAACATCCGCTCCGGGTCGCCATTCAGATAGATCGTGCTGACCACAGCTATCCGGCGATACCAGAAATCGGGGGATGCGATCCATTGTTCGATCAATTTGTCACCAATCACGCCCTGTTTCCAGGCTGGGCCGGAAATGAATTGGGCAAAGGTGTCTGCGGCGGCCCAATGATTGATCCCCTCACTCAGCGCCTGGACTTTGTCCGGGTTCAGCAGGGCGATGGCGCCCGGGTGATAATAAATAAGTTCATAGGGAACAAAACGATATCCTTCCTCGAAAAAGAGGTGTTCAGCAATCTCCAACATCGTTTCCGGGGCCGCTTTACGATAAAGACGGGAGTAATACTTACGTACATTGCGGACATCATCCGTCCGCGAGCCGGGTGGGAGCAAGTCCAGGTGTTTGGCGATCGTAGTGGCGAACCAGGTCGGGGCATAAAGCTCTTCACCGGCATCCAAATTTAAGGCGTCAGCGTTTTCCACGCTATCCGCGTAGAGCTGCCAGGTTTCCACCAAGCCGTTTTTCACCGTGGCGAGCCAGATCACACCCTCATCAATGAATTCCTGCTCATCGGAAAGCCGCAAATGGGAGCCGGTCGTTTGCCCGATCAGGGCTACCCCGGCCGGCAACAGGACGATCCTGCGGAGATAGATTTGGAACTGAGGATATTGGACCAGATAATCCCGCCATCCGGCAGCCATTCGCTCATAACCTTGCTCGGATTCCCCCGCCAGATCCACGAAAGTATGATCTGGTGCCAGCAGGGCAGCCAGCCCTTCAGCATTGCCCTGATTGACCTGTTGGACGAAATCAAGAACGACCTTTACCGGTTCGGGTAGCATGGTTTCACCTCCTGCCGCAAGGATAATCATATCACGAAACCTCTAAAGTTTGTCTGGACAAGGCGGTCTTCCCCCTTTAAGGGGGAGATGTGCTAGAATTTTGGACGAAAGAACACATAATTAAGGAGACCTATGAGTCGAAAGACATTTATGATCGTCCTGCGAATCGCGGCGATAGTTATCCTCGCTGTGGTCCTTGTTCCGAAAGTGATTGATTATCTCAATCAGCCCGAAGAGGAAGAAATGGTCATCGGGTACAGCGACAACACAGTCCCCGCCGAAGTGACGGCGATCCTTGAAGAAGGCGATATAACCCTTGGCGATGTGACCCAACCTTACCAGGTCGTTGAAGTGAGAATTGGTGAGGGAGATTATGCCGGCTTATTCTACGAGATCGAATACGGCACCCGCCAGATCCGCAATGAAATGATCCTTCTCGAGGAGGGTGATAAGGTGATGGTGACCGTCTCCACCATGCCCACCGGTGAAGTCAATGTCCAATTTACCGATTTTTATCGCACAAATTCTCTGGTCTTGTTATTGGGGATTTTCATCCTGGCCAGTGTGGTCATCAGCGGCTGGAAAGGCGTGCGCTCGGTGCTGGGCATCTTGCTCAGCCTGGCCGTGATCATCCTGATCATTCTGCCTGGCATCCAGGAAGGGCAAGACCCGTTGATGATCAGCATCTTTGGGGCTTTCTTCTTCATGGCCTTCAGTCTCTACCTGGTCTATGGCTGGACGGTGAAAACCCATGCCGCGGTTTTGGGTTCGCTGGCGGCTTTGGCGATCACGGGCGTCCTGGCGTTTATCTTCGTCAATCATGCTCGGCTGACGGGGTATGGGGATGAGAACATGTATTACATTTCTCAGCTCACCAATAACACCCTGAACGTGCGCAGTTTGCTGCTGGCCGGCGTGTTGATCGGAACGCTCGGTGTGCTGGATGATCTGGTAATCTCCCAGGCTTCGGCGGTTTTTGAACTGTTCCGCAACAAACCGGAACTGACCTTCAAGGAACTTTTCCGTTCGGCGATGA
>CAYUSC010000124.1:0-7854 GCA_964447265.1 uncultured Candidatus Brevefilum sp. | reverse complement strand
TCAGCGTGATCTGCTGTTCCAATCCTTTGGTGTTGCTTTGGTTGATCTGAGCGATGAGATAAGCCTTTTGGGGGCTATCGGAAATTTGAGATAATTGCTTTTCAGCTTCCTCAAAGTCGCATTGCTCGATCAGAAAATGGCTGTACTGCAGCCGGGCAAGTTGCGAATTTGGTTCGGTCTCGATGATTTTTTGCCAGGCGGCTTTCGCTTCCGGGCCGGTTTTCCCGACATTCGCCTGGTACTGCGCCTGAGTCTGGATGAAGGAGAGGACTTCACTGGCGCTGGCGTAGGTTTCTGAGGATTTGATGTCATTCCCGGCGTAATGCAGCAGGGCAGCGACTTTGCTCAAATCTTCCGCCAGATTCATCCGAACGGTTTTCTGCAGGGGGTCAATCCGATCGGATGGGGTCTTGAAGGCTTCCAATTCGGAATAGGTGCGGGCAATGAAGTCAGCGGTGGAACGGGTTTGCAGTAGATTGGAAGCGAGTAACTGCGCCATCTGGGTTTTGTCGGCTTTTTGCAGATCCTGGAGTGCCTCCAACTGCAGGTCGATCCCCGCATTGGAGATATGGATGTAGAGATGGTCCAACTTCTCGGATTGGGAAACGGGATTGCTCAGGAGGGCATGCACGAACAGTCCCAGGCCAGTCTTTGCGGCAACCAGGTTGCTTTCCTGCATGAAATCGGCGATAAAGCCGTCAAAATCGGGGTTAAGGGCATAAAGGCAAGCCGCAGGGGTTTGCCAGATTTGAATGTTCTTTTCAATGCCCCGGGTGCCTTGTTTAACCAGAACTTTGTTTGAAATACCCTGCCAGCTACCGTTGGCCTGATATTCTCTGAGAAGCGCGAAGGTCAATAAACCCGCTGTGAGGAGTTCCGTGGGAGCCAGCCCGGTGTTCAAAGTCGATTCGAATACCTTGGCGGCCTCCGCAGCCAATTCTTCCGGGATTTCCGTCTCCGGATCGGAGAGTGAGGTAAGATCCAAGCCGAACTTGTCTTCGATAAGCGCCGTGATGATCGCTGCGGGCGAATATCCCTCCCGGCTGCCGTCGGCGGATTCAAAGATGGGCAGGCTGGAATCGGTATCCTGAACGAACTCCCAAACCAAGGGGTCCTGTTGCAGGCTTTCCGCAATGATCTTGCGATCCGTGGTGGAAAAATGTTGTCTGATTAAATCGAGCAATACCTCTATGGCCATGGCTAAATCCAATTCTCAGGTAAGGGTGGAGAACAATTACATGGTGATTCCGAGGTTCCTCGAAATGAAATAGGCTGTCGTGAGAAGCGCGATTCCAAGGAAAACCAGGAAGATCCCAATCCCCGTGTTGGATTTCGATAGGTCATGCAGGGCGCTGATAAGCGAAGAGGCATTGCCCACCAGCCCGGCGATATTGTCCGTGATGCCTTTTTCGGCTAATTTAGTCGTCTGGGTGGCAATGGTTTGAATATCCCGGCCAACGGCTTGACGGGTCAGGATAAAGATGCTGATGGCAATGCAGATCAGCCCAATGAGGAACAGGACCGTCGCCATCGTAATTTGAAAATCGAATGCTGATGTAAACATCAAAACACCTCCTGAAATGTAGTCTCTGGAGGTGTAGTAGCAAGATCTGTGCCAAGTTGTTTGTACTTGTGGGATTATTCTCCCGTGATTTCAACGGGCAGGTGCTTGAGATCAATGGTGGGCTCGTCACAAAAGACGATGGCGCGTTCAAGCAGATGGCGCAGCTCACGGATATTACCGGGCCAGTCATAGGCAAGGAGGGCTTCCATCGCGCGGGGGGTGATCTCCTGCACATTGGTTCCCATGGACATATTCGTCTGGCGCATCAGGAGACCAACCAGTTCGGGGATGTCTTCCGGCCGTTTGCGCAAGGGGGGGATATCCAGATCCACAACTTTCAGGCGGTAATACAGGTCTTCCCTGAACTCGCCGGCCTTGATCGCTTCTTTCAGGTCGCGGTTGGATGCCGCGATGATCTGAACATCCACACGGATCAGGGTGGTGCCGCCAACCCGCCGGAAGGCGCGTTCTTCAATTGCCCGAAGCAATTTCGCCTGCATGTCAACTGGCATGGTTGAGATTTCATCCAGGAAGAGGATCCCGGTATCCGCCACTTCCATCAGACCGAGTTTCCGTTTGTTGGCCGCACCGGTGAAAGCGTTGGCTTCATGACCGAACAGTTCTGATTCCATCATGGTGTTGGCAATCGCTGCGCTGTTGACGGCGATGAAGGGTTTTTGTTGGCGGGGGCCTGCCTGATGGATGAAATTGGCCATCACTTCCTTGCCGGTGCCGGATTCGCCCGTGATGAGAATGGAAACGGAGGTATCCGCTGCCCGTTGGGCCAGGTCATAGAGCGCTTTCATCCGCTGGGACTTGCCCATCACGAAGGAAGAAGTCTGGGCGCTGCGCAGGTGGTTGAGTTCCCGCCGCATGGCAACGATTTCACTTGCCCGGGAAATGGATTGTTTGAGGGTTTTCATGTTGAGCGGTTTGGTGAGGAAATCGACCGCCCCTTTTTTCATGGCGTCAACGGCAATGTCAATTTCGCCATAGGCGGTGATCACAATGAATTTGGGCTGCCAGGACTGGAGCGCGACATCGTCCATGAGCTGCAGACCGTTGCCATCCGGTAGTTTGATATCCAATACGCAAATATCCGCCTGGTTTTGCTCCAGGGCGGTCCTGGCCTCACTGAGGGTGCTGGCTTCCAGAACCTCATATCCGTCTTTGCGAAGGCTATTGGCCATCGCCTCACGGGCGGTATCGACATCATCTACGACCAGTATGGTTGCACTCATAATTGGAATCAATCCTTCTTTTTCGCTAAGAAGACCTTAAAAATTGTACCACCGGGGAAGCTTTCAACTTCAATTTTACCCTTATGGGCATTGATGATCCTCTGGGTGATCGCCAGGCCCAGGCCGGTGCCATGTTTGGAACCGGTGACGAAGGGCTTGAACATATGCTCACGGATATCAGCCGGGATGCCGGGGCCTGAATCGGCCACGTTGATCTGATAGAAAGCCTGATCTTCTTCGCCGTCCGGTTCGGTGATCTTGATACTCAGATAGCCGCCGTCATCCGCCATGGCGTTCACAGCGTTGCTGATCAGGTTGGTGAAGACCTGCTCCAGCGCACGCCGGTCGCCTTCAATGATGGGGTGGTCGATTTCCGATTCGAGATAGGACGCGATGTTAACCCGCACGAAACGGGTGCGCCAGCGTTCAAGAAGCTGGCTGATCATCGCAATCAGGTCCACGCCGGACATGCGGTATTCCAACGGTTTGGAGAACGCGAGGACACTTTCCATCAATTGGATCAGGTTATCAACTTCTTCCTGGATCTTGTGAACCCATTCCATGTTCTCGTCGGTCTCTGCGAGGTTATCCTCGATCACCTGCAGGGCGAGAGTGATGGCATTGAGCGGGTTGCGGACTTCATGGGCAAAGATCGCAGTAACCTCACCGAGGATGGCGCGCTGTTCCAGTTGGCGTTTTTCTGCCTGGCTGGCTTCCGCCTGGCTGATATCCCGGATCAGGATGATGATCGAAACGAGCTTTCCATTGGTGATCACCGGGGTGGTCATCACCTGGGCGGGGAAAGCGCGGCCGTGGCGGTGGTTGAGCGTGAGGTTCGCGCTGAGGAGGGTGGGGTAACCTTCCTTGGCGGAGTTGAAGGCGGCGCGGAAGGATTCCGATCCGATCAGGATATTATCCACCGGTTGGCGCAGCGCTTCGATGTTCGCGTAGCCAAGCATCTCTTCGGCGGCCCGGTTGATCTCAGCAACGGTCAATTCCGGTGTGAGGATCAGGATGCCTTCTTCCAGATTGGAGATAATCTCGTTCTGGATCTTGACCACCTGCTTGATCTTGTTGGTTAATGCCCGGGTGTTCTGCAGGGCGATCTGGTCTTCCATCAAACCAGCCGTGAAATCGGCGAGCAGGGCAGCCATTGGCTGAAGGTTTTCATTCGTCCGGCTGCTTTTTCCGGCGGCCACGAAAAGCCCAAATTTGGCACTTTGCTGGCCGAGAGGGACAACGATCATAAAATGATAACCCGCACTGGCGGCTGTTTTTTGAAGCTGGCTGAGCGCCAGGTCGCTCTCGGTCCAAAAGGCAGGCTCCTGGCTGATGGCCAGGTCTTCGTTGGTCAGTACATTGGGCAGGGTGGCACCCAGGACATCGTCGCTGGCAATATATTGCACTAATTGAGGGGCGGTGGTGCTGGCTTTGTAGATGCACACCAGATCGGCGTTCAGGAGGTCTTTGGCTGTATCCAAAACCTGCGCCAGGGCGGATTTTATGTTTTCCTGCAGGCGGGCTTGGATCAGATTATGGAATTTTTGGACCAGGTCGCGCTGGTCAGCACCACTGGCCGGCATTTCAAAGGTTAACCCTTCCGGGTGGAAGAGCATCAATATCGTGTCAGTGGACTTGGCCAGAGAAAAGAGCCGGATTTCAACTGGAATGGAGGGTTGCCGTTTATGGCGCAGACGGGAGATCTGCCCGTGCCCGGTCGTGGGGTGGGTATCGGTAATGTTGGGCAGGATGGCATGGATATCCTTGCCGATAAACTCGCTTTCCTCCAGATTTGTGAGCAGATAGAAAGCGTTGTTCGCGGCCAGAATGTGCTCCTGGTTGCGATCATAAATCACGGCAGGGTCCGGAATTAAATTTAATAAGGTGAGGATACTTTCGATCCCCTCGGATCGGGAGAATGGGAAATCAGTCAAAAAATCGGATAGATTTTGGCTCACATCATACTCAGGCGGTTGCGAATTTCTCCAGTTTGCGCAGATGGGCCGGCAAAATGCCTTCCATCGACCGATACTTTGCAACCGTCCGGCGGGCGACGTTGATCCCTTGTTCTTCAAGGGAGGCGCAAAGTTCGGTGTCGTTCATGGCATGGTTTTCATTTTCGACAATATCGCGTAGGATCGCCCTGACGGCCAAACTGCGATCAAAGAAGGTGGCCATGGGGATGATCTTCTTGTTGGGGAGCTGCACGGTTTTATTGGCAACAGCCCGCGAGATGGTCGATTCATGAACGCCCAGTGTGTCGGCAATTTCTGCTCGGGTCAGTGATTGGAGATGGACATCTCCATGGATTATATATGATTTCTGAATCGCGGACAATTGCTCCATCAATTGGCGCATGGTGTTGTTTCGCTGCTGGATGCATTTGATCAACAGGGTGGCTTTATCCAGGTCCTTCTTCCATTCCTCGGCCTGCTCGCCATCCTGCTGCTTGAGCGCCTTCTTGAAGAGCGGGCTGAGCCGTAAAGTGCCGCGGGAGGGGGTGATGATTTCGATTACCAGGGGATTGCCGGGTTTGTTGTTGAGGTAATAGATCATCACATCGGGCTGGTGGAAGACATCCGGTGTGTTGTCATTGGGCTGGCGGAATGTGCCCCAATTCGCCCGGGCGGGGAAGGGGTTCAGGTTGTCGCTGATGTAATGCGAGACTAATTTGATTTTTTGTGCGGTCGTACCCAGTTTCTTCGCCAGTTCGTTGTATTGATGCTTGGAGAGCAGGTCAAATTCATCCGCAATTGCCCGGCGGACGAATTCGGGAACCGGCGTGCTTTCGGAAAGGAATTCCACCTGGGCCAGGAGGGCTTCCTGTACGTTGCGAGCGCCGACGCCCAATGGGTCACAGCGCATGATTTTCTTGAGAACCACTTCAACCTTGTCGGGGGTGACATGATGGAAGCGGCAAATCTCGCGGATATCAATGGAGAGAAAGCCATCCTCATTCAGATTGGTCAGGATCATGGCGGCCAGGGCGCGCTCGTCTTTTTCCAGTTCCGGGGCTACCTGGGTGAGGACATAGGTTGGCAGGTCGAGATTTTCGGAGGAAAAAGGCTCTTCGGGGCGGTCGGTGTCAAAGGATGAACTGGAAGAACCGTTATAGGAATAAAAATCATCCCGGGGAGAGACGAAAATGATTGTCTCTTCGGGGTCCATTGTCTTGGGTTGACTGCAGACAGGGCAGGGGCCGCGCTCAGGCAGTTTCCGGCCGCACATCGGGCAGCGCCGCTCGGGGATGACTTCCAGGGCAGGATTCTTGGAAAGCTCGACATCAATCGTTTGGAGCAATTCCGCGGATGTCATATAAAGAAGGGTCATTGTTTGGGCAATGTGAGCCGACGTGAGTGGGCTTTGTGATTGCATTTGGCCTTGCGAATGACTTTGGTTCATTTTCCTGTCTCCTGAGTGTATTATATACGGACAGGCTATAAGTTGCAAGAACTATGCCAGGTAAATTTGACTGGATTGGAGGCATTTGGAAGTGGTAAAATCCGGTATCCTAAAACGCGAGGTCACAAATAAATGGCATTAAAGGTAATTGGCGGCGGATTAGCCGGATGTGAGGCTGCCTGGCAGGCGGCAGAACGGGGCATTGATGTTGAGCTTTATGAGATGCGCCCCGAACGGTCAACGGGCGCCCACCGGACTGCGGACCTGGGTGAACTGGTGTGTTCCAATTCACTGGGATCGAATCTTTTGGGCCGGGCTGCCGGGTTGCTGAAGGCTGAGCTGCGTCTGCTCGGTTCCTTGCTGATTTCCTGTGCTGATGCAAGTTCAATACCAGCGGGCGGTGCTTTGGCGGTGGATCGCCAGCGTTTTTCCGATTGTATCCAAAGTAAAATTGATGACCATCCGAGAATTCATTTGATCAGACAGGAGATCACAGAAATCCCCGAAAGCCCGGCAATTCTGGCGACGGGGCCGCTGACTTCCCCGCAGTTATCCGAGGCCCTGAAAGCTCTCACCGGCGAAGATCAATTGTATTTCTACGATGCCATCGCTCCGATCGTCCATCTGGAAACGGTTGATATGGCAATTGCCTTTCGAGCCAACCGTTATAATCACGGCGAAGAAGAAGAGGGCGATTACATCAATTGCCCGTTTACAAAGGATGAATATCACCGTTTTCTAGAGGCATTAATTGCTGCGGAACGAATTGAATTGCGCGGGTTTGAGGCCGCCATAGATGATGGCGTAGATGCCGGTAAGGAGAATTACTTCCAGGGCTGTCAGCCAGTGGAAGTGATTGGTGGTCAGGGAGAACGCTCACTGGCTTTTGGCCCGATGCGGCCGGTGGGATTGACCGACCCGCGAACGGGACAACGACCTTTTGCCGTGGTGCAGCTCAGGCAGGATAATCTTGCCGGAGATCTCTATAACCTGGTAGGTTTTCAGACCAACCTGACCTTTCCGGAGCAAAAACGGGTGTTTCGGATGATCCCCGGGCTGGAAAACGCGACTTTTGAAAGATACGGCCAGATGCACCGCAATACTTTCCTTGCTGCGCCGCTCCTTCTGAACGACCAATATGAATTCAGAAGCCAACAGGGCTTATTCGCTGCCGGTCAACTGGCCGGAGTGGAGGGGTATGCCGGGAATATTGCTTCCGGTCTGGTCACGGGCATCAATGCGGCCAGATGGGTCAAGGGCGAAGAACCATTGGTGCTGCCGCCCACAACGATGACAGGTTCATTGCTTCACTATGTTGCCCATGCCGACCTGAAAGACTTTCAGCCGACCAAGGCGATGTACGGCTTGCTGCCCAAGCCCAACGATGGAATCCTTCGTTCCAAACGGGAACGTTATGTGTACTACAGTGAGCGGGCATTGGAGGACCTTCAGGCCTATCTTCAGGTCAATGAGATTATGTGAAGTAATTTAGAGGAGCGGCAGAAATTTGGGGATGGCTTATAATATCCTTCACTACACAATTTGAATGAGGATATTCTTCTAAATGGAAATCTCACCTGCAAATAGAATCTCAAACATCAAACCTTATTTTTTCGCCGGATTGGAAAAAACATTAACCGAGCTTCG
>CAYUSC010000123.1:2300-7952 GCA_964447265.1 uncultured Candidatus Brevefilum sp. | reverse complement strand
ATGTTAACAGCCAATTTGCAATAAAAAAGGGAAGCGTTATAATCCGGGTATGTCCAAACTATGGAAAAAATTCAAAAACTCGAAATATAAGATCCTTTGGATCATTTTGGCCGTGATTCTGATGGTTGGTCTGGCTGTGGGGGTTTATTATCTCCCTCCTGTCCATTCCCGTCTGGCCTGGCGTGTCTCCAATCTTCGGGCGGAAATTTTCTACTTCTTCAACCCGCCTGACCAGGAGGCTTTCACCCCCGGCCAGCAAGCGGAGATGGATGAGATCGTTCAGCAGACCATGACGGCTTTGACCCCTGTGGCAACTGCGACCTTGCAGCCTAGCCTGACGCCTACGGATTACATTCCGCCGACGCCGACGATCACCTCCACGCCGACATCAACCCCCACACCCATCCCGGATGAAGTGCGGTTGGAAGGGGCAGTCCACGAATTTGAGACCTTCAATAACTGCGGACCGGCGACGCTTTCCATGGCCCTTTCCTATTGGGGCTGGGAGGGTGACCAATCCGTGATCGGTTCGGTGCTCAAGCCCAACTGGCGCGACCGCAACGTCATGCCGTATGAGCTGGCGGACTATGTGATGGATAACACGGAGTTCAAGGCAGTTTTGCGCTATGGCGGAGATTTGGACCTGCTCAAAAAGCTGATTGCGGCCGGTTATCCGGTGATCATTGAGAAGGGCTTTGAGGAGGAAGTGCCGGATAAGGGCTGGATGGGGCATTACGGCCTGCTGACGGGCTATAACGATGAAAAGGGCTGGTTCCTGATCCAGGATTCCTATGTGGCGGCGGATTATGCCGTTCTCTATGACCGTGTGGAACGCCACTGGCGGTCCTTTAATTACCTTTACATTGTGGTTTACCCTGCGGATAAGGAAAACGACGTCATGGCTATCCTGGGTTCGAATGCCGATGAGACGGCGAACCTGCAGTACGCCGCCCAGAAGGCCCTGAACGAGATCTATGCTCTGGAAGACCGTGAGTTGTTCTTTGCCTGGTATAACTATGGCACCAGCCTGATGTACCTGGGCGATTATTACGGTTCGGCTCAGGCCTATGACCAGGCATTTGCGATCTACGCCAACCTCAGCCCGCGTCCCTGGCGGATGCTCTGGTACCAGACCGGCCCTTATTTCTCCTATTACTGGACGGGACGTTATCAGGATGTGATCAATTTGGCCAACAAGACCTTTGATGATTCATCCGAACCGGCCATTGAGGAAACCTGGGTCTGGCGCGGCCGGGCGAAGGCCGCCCTGGGTGATATTTCCGGCGCGATTGAGGATTTCGAAACCGCGCTTGAATGGCACCCGGGTTGGTGGGTGGCTGAGAGTGAGCTGGAAAACCTGGGCATCACGCCTTAACCGCACTTTTTAGTCCACAAGTTATATTTGACATTTTGAAGGGAAGTTTCCGATCTTGACAGCAGACCTCCTCTTGCTCCTGACGGCTGCCATCTGGGGCTTTGCCTTTGTCGCGCAGCGGCTGGGCAACCTCTATATGGGCCCGTTCACCTTCAACGCCATCCGGTTCAGCCTGGGGGCGCTGGCTTTGGTACCCCTCCTGATTTGGCAGCGCCATAAAGGCATTGACCGTCCGAAGGCGCCCCTGTGTAAGCTGGCGTTGCCGATGCTTGCCACCGGGTTGCTGCTGTTTACCGGTGCGTCGCTGCAGCAAGTGGGGCTGCTGGGGACGACGGCGGGCAAGGCCGGGTTCATCACCGGTCTGTATGTGGTGCTGGTGCCGTTGTTGGCGCTCACCTGGGGCCGCCGCACGCATCTGGCCCACTGGATTGGCGCGCTGCTGGCGGTGATCGGCCTTTATTTGTTATCCGTCACGAGCGGTTTTACCATCTCCCCATATGACCTGATCGTCCTGGTGGGGGCTTTCATCTGGGCCGGGCATGTCCACCTGATCGACCGTTATGCCGGGCAGGTGGGACCGGTCAGGCTGGCGATTGCCCAATTTGCCATCACGGGGCTGCTCAGCGCGGGGGTGGCTCTTTTCACGGAAACGGTGACCTGGGGGGCGATCACGGCCGGGATTGGGCCGATCCTGTTCGGTGGGTTCCTGTCCGTGGGGCTGGCCTATACCTTGCAGATCGTTGCTCAGCGCACGGCGGACCCCGCCCATGCCGCCATTATCCTCAGCCTTGAGGGCGCTTTCGCCGCCCTGGGTGGATGGCTGGTGCTGCATGAGATGCTGAGCCTGCGGGGATTGCTGGGCTGCGGGTTGATGCTGGCCGGAACGTTGATATCACAGTTCGCCGCGAAGCCCGGTGGCAGGCAAATAACACCGGAGGAAGTAACTTAACGATAAAATTTCCGCGCCGCTTCCACGCAGGGTTGGTGAAAAAATATTGGAGGGTTTTAGGATAGGTTTACCGCGGAGACGGAGATGTTTTCCAGATGCTTTTTGATTTCCGGGTAAAACTGGATGAGCAGATTATCCAGGAAGGGAACACCCTGGAAGCTTGTATAAAACTCATGGATATCTTCAACCATGTCTGGGGGAAGCGTTAACGAGAGCATTTCGAGATCGGATTTTCGGGGCGGTTTGGACAGGTAATGCCGGATCATCGAATGCCAGTCCTGTACAGCCTGCTCACTGGCGCCAAAGGTCAATTCCTCGGGCAGGATGATCTTCAGATCGTCGGCGATTTTATCCCAATAATCCAGTTGGTCATAAAGATAGAGGTCCTGCAGGATCTTGAGGGTATGGAAGGTTGGCCGGTGTTTGGGGACGATGTGATAAAGCTCTCGCTTATGAGGCGTGATGTAGTCATTCCAAAAATCGTCCACATAAGTGTGGAAGAGCAGTCCCGCTCTGAACCCGGTTTGGGTTTGCATGTCCTCTATGGGGACATCATGGATATGGGTCAGATCCCGGTCGATTTGAGCGGGATAGCGGATATCCGGGTAACAGGTTCCGATAATAAAAGCTTGGTGGTCAAGGTGGTTGAAATAGAGCGGGTAGGCCGTTTCAGCAACCAGGACATGAGTGGCTGGCCAGGGCATGGGTCTAATTTTACTTTTTCAGGCCGTTCGATGCAAGTCCGCTAAATCTATTCTAAATAAACTTGGCTATAATTATTGGAGTCTCTATGGAATGAATAGAAAGAACGGTATGAACTCTTTTGAAAATGCGGCCCTGTCCCTGGTCGGGCTGAAGCTTTCCCAGGATCAACTTGCCAAACTTCAGATCTTTGAAAATGAGCTGTTGGACTGGAATGAAAGGATGAACCTGACTGCGATCAGGGATGCGGAGGGCATTCGCACCAAGCATTTCCTCGATTCTCTCACGGTTTTGCTGGCCTGGGAGCGCCAGGGTCCCCCCGCCAATATCATTGACATTGGTACCGGGGCAGGCTTTCCCGGCCTGGTTCTGAAGTTGATCTGGCCAGCCACGCAGGTCACCCTGGTGGAATCGGTCCATAAAAAAGCGGATTTCTGCCGACACATGGTGGAAAAGCTGAACCTGCAGCAGGTGACCGTGCTTTCGGAGCGCGCGGAAACCGTTGGGCAGGACCCGGATCATCGCCAGGTTTACGACCTGGCTGTGGCGCGGGCCGTGGCACGGATGCCGATTTTGATGGAATATCTTTTACCCCTGATCCACCGCAATGGGATTGCGATGGCGATGAAGGGGGAAAGCGCGCCTGCCGAAACCCAAGCCGCTGAGAGAGCCATTCAGCTCCTGGGCGGCAAATTGCATAAACTGATTCGTGTGGAGCTGCCTGCCGTTGTTGAGGAACGGTTTATTGTGGTCGTCAATAAAATTGCCCGGACGCCGGAGGATTATCCCCGCCGAGTGGGCGTCCCGGCGAAGAACCCAATTCAGTGAACCTTAAAATTTCCTCGTTAAATGTAGTAAACTTATATGACAATGGTAGATCAATTAAAAAGAAATAAGAATAAACAAGAAGAAGTCGACCGCTGCCTTAAACTGATTCAGTCCAGAAATCCCCGAGACCGATCTTATGCAGCAAAACGCCTGGGGGAGTTGAAAGCAAGACCGGATATTCTGATGTCCCTGATGGACGATCCGAATGGCTTTGTGCGCTCCGGTGCTGCCGAGGCTTTAGGGCGTTCCGTGGAACTGCCCGCGCCTGAGGTTGTTTCCTGTTTACTCGCTGCCATTGATGACCCCAATAATTATGTCTGCGCTGCCGCAGTGAACTCACTGGGGCTGCTCCAGGCCAACCAGGCGTTGGAACAGATCGAAGCCTGCCTGGATGACCAGCAGCCGATTGTGGTCCAGGCTGCCATCCTGGCAATGGCCCGGATCGACCCTGAACGCATCCAACCCCGCCTGATTGAATTTCTCCATTCCGATGAATACCTGATCCATCTGGCTGCCACCCGCGCTTGTGGGTGGTTGTGCTATGGGGAGTGCAGCCCGGATGTGTTGCAGGCGTTGAAGAGCTTCATGGCGACCAATGAAGAGCAGGACCTTAAGCTGCCGAAGCTCTATATTGAAGTTCTGGCGCGCTTGGATATGAAGGATGCTATTCCCCTGTTGGTCGAGATCGCCGAAAAGGAAGTTGGGCTGCGCGGGGTGGCTGTGGAAGCCCTGGTGGAGATGAATGCGGAAGAAGCTGCGTCGATCCTCTCCCCGCTGCTCAGTGACCCGAGCAATCGGCTGCGGCGGAATCTGATCGAAATGATGATGCAGTCCGATTATGAGGCTGCTTTACCCCTGGTACGCCCGCTGCTGCGTGACAGTGCCATCACTGTCCGGGAAACGGCCCTGG
The DNA here is from genome assembly GCA_964447265.1 of uncultured Candidatus Brevefilum sp. GTDB lineage: Bacteria > Chloroflexota > Anaerolineae > Anaerolineales > Anaerolineaceae > Brevifilum. The sequence continues at coordinate 3,188 of CAYUSC010000123.1, read as the reverse complement.
CAGCCGTCTCCAAATGGGGCGATATGGTCTCGATTGACGAAGTCCGCAATATTGCCTACAACGACCCCAACCCCTTTGTTCGGCCTCAGGCGATTATCACCCTGACCCGTCTGCTGGGGCAGGACGCGATGCCGGATTTGATCGATCTGGCGGATGACCTGAACCTGCATGTGCGCCGGGCTGTGGCGCAGTGTCTGGCTGAGATGGATTTTCTGACACCGGAATCTCGGCAGGCCTTGCTTCATCTGGCCAGTGACCCGGATACGGCTGAATTTGCCCAGGAAGCGCTTTCCGCACATGACCTGGTCGGAATCCAGCCGATGCCGGCCCCGAAACCCGCCATGAAGGTGCCCGTGCCGGAACAGATCGTTACGGACCGCCAGCCCTTGCTGGACATTTTGGAGACCTGGCAGGAATCGCTGCCTGAATTACAGCGCGGTTTCAACCTGGAGACCCTTTCCGAAGTGGACCAGGCGCTCTCAACCCTGATCCTCTACTTGCGGGAGCTGAACAACGGACCGCATTAACCGGAATCGTTTTTTTGGAGGGAAAGACAATCGTTGATCTATTGTGAGGATGCCTGGATCAACGGTTTTTAATAACAATAGGAGAAAATAATGGAAACCTCAAGTCATTGGTTCCTGGATTCGGTTGGCAGGCGATTGCTTCTGCGAGGGGTGAACCTCAGCGGCGCTTCCAAGGTGCCGATGGAACCGAATGGCGCAACGCACCTGCGTGAAGGCTTCTTCGACCACCGTCAGGTGAGCTTTGTCGGGCGGCCTTTTCCCCTGGCAGAAGCGGATGAACATTTCCGGCGGCTGCGTCACTGGGGGCTGACCACTTTACGGTTTCTCACCACCTGGGAGGCGGTTGAACATGCCGGCCCCG
>CAYUSC010000123.1:0-2200 GCA_964447265.1 uncultured Candidatus Brevefilum sp. | reverse complement strand
CTGACCACTTTACGGTTTCTCACCACCTGGGAGGCGGTTGAACATGCCGGCCCCGCCATTTATGATAAGGACTATCTTGATTATCTGGCTGCTGTTATCACGAAGGCCAGAGAGCATGATCTGCGGGTGTTCATTGATCCGCATCAGGATGTTTGGTCACGTTTCACGGGCGGCGATGGCGCACCGGGCTGGACGCTGGAAGCGGTTGGCTTCGACCTTGAGAAACTGCACCAAACCGGGGCGGCTTTTGTGCATGCAATGGTGGGGGAGAACTATCCCCGGATGATCTGGTTCACCAATAGTTACAAACTGGCATCGGCGACGATGTTCATGCTGTTCTTTGCGGGGGATGTCTATGCTCCCAAAACGATGATAGATGGCGTACCAGCCCAGGAATATTTACAGTCGCATTATATCGCCGCGATCAAACAGATCGCCAGCCGCCTTAAGGGTTTCCCTCAGGTGATTGGCTATGATTCGCTTAACGAACCTTCGGATGGCTGGATTGGAATGCAAAACCTTGCTGTCCACGACACCGAAAATTTTCTGGGCGAAACCCCGACACCTTACCAGAGCATGCTGCTGGGGGATGGCATTCCCACTGAGGTGGATTTCTTTGAAATGAAAAGCCTGGGGATCAAAAAAACCGGCACCCGATTGCTCAACCCGGATGGATTGCGGGCCTGGCAGGGCGATAAGGTTGGCGTCTGGCGAGAAAACGGCGTTTGGGATTACGACGACCGGGGACAGCCGAAATTACTGCGGCCGGATCATTTCGCCCAATATAAAGGACGATCTGTAGAGTTCAACAACGACTTTCTGAAACCCTTTATCAATCGCTTTGGGAAAGAGATCCGCCAGGCCGATCCCGATAAGTTGATTTTCATCGAAAGCGTGCCGCATAAGACCATGCCCGCCTGGACGGATGAGGATATCAGCGGGGTTGTCGATTCCTCGCATTGGTATGACGATCTGACTCTGATCACCAAACATTACCGCGCCTTTGCCGGCATTGACCTGATCACGGAGCGGGTAGTCCTTGGCCCGGGGCGGGTGAAAAATATGTTCCGCCATGTGCTGGCGGGGATCAAAAAGCGGACGGTTGAAAAGCTGGGCGATATCCCCACCCTGATCGGTGAATTTGGTATCCCCTATGACATGGACGCCAAAAAGGCTTATGAAACCGGGAATTTCGACCGGCAGGAACTGGCTCTGGATCGGTCCTTCCAGGCGCTGGAAGCGAACCTTCTGCATGCCACCTTGTGGAATTACACGCCGGACAACACCAATGCCCATGGCGACCTTTGGAACGAGGAAGACCTTTCCATTTTCAGCCGGGACCAGCAGACCAACCCAATGGACATCAATTCCGGGGCCAGGGCGCCCTCAGCCTTCATCCGGCCCTATCCGCTGGCCACGGCCGGCGAACCGCTGGCCTTTTCCTTCCATATGCGTAGTAAGCGCTTCAAATTTCACTTTCAGGGAGATCCGGAAGTGACCGCGCCAACGGAGATTTACGTCCCGACTTATCACTATGGTAAGGGGATCAAAGTTGCTGTATCGGATGGAACTTACGACTACCAGCCGGAAGTTCAGCGTTTATATTATTGGCCGGAAGATCCTTCAGGCGAGCATTGGGTGCAAATTAATCCGGGATAAAACCTGTCGCTCAAAACCCATATTTCTTAAGCAGATCCTGCAGGTCATTGGGGTCATCCGCCCATTCTTCCAGATAGCCGCAAGCTGCACAGCAGTACTTCGTGGTGTGGATCGATTTAAAGCTGGAGGGTGGTTTTGCCCCGCTGAACATCGCCGGCGGCTGGAATTCGCCGGGGATGCGGACAATTTCATTTGAGCGGCATTTTGGGCATTGTAAATTTTTCATCTCGCCACTTCCTGTCGGTTTGGTTTGCAAGATGAATTGATTTTAGGGGGAGAATCCTCTCAAAACCTCACGAGTTGGGCAATGTCAGGGAAGCCATACCGGCCGGGAGCCGTTTTCGATGAGCATTTGGCTCTGATCACTGCTCCAGCTCCATAACCAGATGGAGGACTGGAACGCGGAACTGCCGGTATCCAGGCGCTGATAGACCAATCGCAGGCCGGAGGGGCTCCAATGGTAAGAGGTGTAATTGGCGTTTTGCTGGTCGGTGATCAGGTTGATCTCGCTGCCGTCCAGGTCGAGCACCCAGAGCGCTTT
>CAYUSC010000122.1:0-7974 GCA_964447265.1 uncultured Candidatus Brevefilum sp. | reverse complement strand
ACCATGATGATGATATGCGCCGGTTTGAAGCGCTGGACAAAACGATCGTAAGCCAGGGTGAAATCTGAAATAAAGAACAGGGTTCCTCCCACGCCGACAGCCCAAATCCACCCACCCTGCGGTGCAAACATTCCAGCAGTCAGCCAGCCAATCGCCATCACAACGGTCAGACAGGCTGCATAGACGTAAAGTGCCACCTGAAATCCCCACCAGGGACGAGGTTCCCGCATCTTGCGGATGATCACTCTGTTGAATGTCGTCATGGCTGCCAGGATAATAACAGCCAGAATCGCCCAGACCCAGCCCGTGATAGGTGCAACAATGCCCTTACTCAAGCCCAATCGGATCAATACAGTGAACAGGAACAGATAAGTCAGGTGCCCCAGCAAAAATGCACCCAACCCCCATTTGAAGCACCGATCCGGAAAAAGCAGCAGGAAATCACCCAATAATCCAAATATCAATGCCAAAATCAGCAGAAAGCCCAATCGACCCGGATTGAATCGGAACAAACAGAATGTCCACAATATCAATATAGCCATCGCCAGCACTTTGGCGTATGGACGAAATTTCTTCCAACCGAAGAATACGCAAAGCCAGTCTGCCAGGAAACCGGCAAGAACAATCAGAAAACCGACCTCGATCAGAACCCCCAAATCATTCATGGCTCAGGCCCACCCTCCGCAAGAAGTCCTGGTTGTTCCGCCAGTTCTTTTCCACTTTAACCTTCAGCTCCAGATAGACCTTTTCCCCGCTCAATTCCTCTATCTGCTTGCGGGCTTCAGTGCTGATCTTCTTGATCATTATTCCGCCCTTGCCGATCACAATTCCTTTATGTGAGTCGCGCTCTACCAAAATAGTAGCATGGATATACCTCAGGTCATCATTCCGGACTTTATAGTCATCCACCCGGACGAATATGCCGTAAGGTACCTCGTCATGAAGGTTCTCCAGGGCGGCAGCGCGAATCAGGTCCTCCGCGATCTCCCTTTCGTAAATATCCGTAATTTGATCCTCGGGGAAATAGCGCGGCCCTTCCGGCAGCATGGCGATGACCTTTTCCAATAGCTGCTCGCGTCCCGGCGCGGTGAGCGCGGAGATTTGGATCACATCGGCGAAACTCATCAAGGCAGAATATTGTTCCCGCCTTACGGGCGCTAAATCCGGGGCAAGGATATCGATTTTGTTCAAAACCAGCAGGACCTTCGGCGGCTCCTTCAATGCGCCAATCTCTCCGGCAAGGGCTTTATCCTCCGCATCCGGCGCCTGGCTGGCATCCACGATAAAGAGGATCAGATCCGCATCCATCAACGCGAACTGGGCTTCCTCATTGATAAAACGGCTGAGCTTGTAATCCCCCGCATGCATACCCGGTGTGTCCACAAAGACAATCTGGGCGTTATCCAAAGTGAGGATCCCCAATTGTCGCCGGCGGGTGGTCTGCGGCTTGGCTGAGACCGCCGCAATCATCTGGCCGACATAGTCGTTGAGCAAGGTGGACTTGCCGACATTGGGCTTTCCCACCAGGGCAACATAACCGGATCGGTACCCGTCAAATTGCATCGATTCCATTTCCATCATTGGTTTTTCCTGTTCCAATTCCCAACCACACGGTCCTGTCGGAATTCATGTCCTTCGAGTTCCAACAGCCAGGCCTTTGTCTTTATTCCATCCGGCGCGGCAAAACCATGCAGTTTCCCATCGCTCCCGATCACCCGGTGGCAGGGGATCACCAAAGCCATCGGGTTGCGCGCCAGGGCTGTGCCCACCGCGCGGGCAGCACCGGGTTTTCCCAATTGATGGGCCAGCTCGCCATAGGTTCGGATTTCACCAAAGGGGATTTCGGCCATCAGTTGGAGGACATCTTTCTGGAAGCCGGTGATCACATCCCAATCCACCGGCGTGGTGAAGACCTTCCGCAATCCGAAGAAATATTCACTCAACTCTGCCAACAAAGTTGAGACCACCTCCATACCTTTCAGGGAAGGCTGATCATCCACCATAGGCAGGCTGGCCTTGAACGCCATCAAGGATGAAAAACCGACTTTTTCCAAACCCTGGTCTCCGGCCATGAAGCTGACCGGACCAATGGGCGTCTGATCCAATACGCCAAAAATTTTTCCCAATGAGCACCTCAAAATATTTTTCTTTCCCCCAATCTTACCTTAAACCTCTGTCGAAAAACGGGAAAAATCGTTGGATTTTGTAGCCCAAAGAGGATTTCGATCGTAGGGCAATCGTAGGGCAACCGTCAAGCATAATCCCGACCTATCCTGTAAGATAATATCAAGTAAGGGCGACTTCTCTTCTTCTCCTCCTTAAAATGAGTGCCGGGGTCGGCGTCTCCGGCACTCACATGATTTAATCCCCCCAATTCACTGCTAATTGACAATCTTTTAAGGTCTAGACATTTCACCCATTTCAGGTTGCATTATAATTAGGTCGATTTTGAGACGAACTGGAGACCTGAAAATGACTGATAAACGTGAGACCTATGGCATAGATATCGCCGGCATCCATCGCGAGCTGGAACTCTTTGAGATCAAGCCCGGCCTGCGAATCGCCATTCTGAATATCCTCGGCGACACGGAACTGGTGGAAGCCTGTGCCAAAGCCCTGGCCGTGAAATTATCTGATATTGAATTTGATGTCCTGGTGACCGCAGAAGCGAAAAGCATTCCGATCGCTTATGCTCTCTCCGTTGTCACCGGCAAACCCTTCGCCATCCTCCGCAAGTCCTATAAGGCCTATATGGGTGATGCGATAGCTTCCGAAACCCTTTCAATCACCACCGGTAAACCGCAAACGCTCTATCTTGATGAAAAGGACCGTAAGCTGGTCGCCGGGAAGAAAGTTGTGATTGTGGATGATGTGATCAGCACCGGCTCCACCCTGCAGGGTATGCGTCTGATCCTTGAAAAAGCCGGCGGCACGGTTGCTGCCGAAGCGGCCATCCTCACCGAGGGTGAACGGGCCAAATGGGCGGACATCATCGCCCTGGGCCACCTTCCCGTCTTCTCCGACTAACCCAATCCCAATAGACGAACTCACCGGTCAGGATCCCCTGGCCGGTTTTCAATTTAACGCACTCCCACCTTTTTCCTGGCATGTATATTGCAACTATAACACTAAAAGCTGTTCGTCACTTCAATTCCAATTTGGTGTTAGTTATTTTAGAAAAACCTGGAACTTTTTCATTTTTAATACGTATTAATAGATAGACCTTAATTAAACTGGCTCTACATATAATAAATTAAAGGAGAAGGAGGAAGTCCATGAGCGCTGTTATTTATTTTGTTATCGGCTTGATTAGCGTTGTTTTTGCAGCAATCAGCTTCACTGGGCTGGAGCAAACGAACAATGACTGACCCCTTGCCTCTCGAAGGGACACCCCAACAGCAATAATGGATTTTCTTCTGTTGGGGTGTTCCCCGACAGAACAAATCAATTCAAGAAGCCGCCATTCGGGCGGTTTTTTGTTATGATAGGGAGGATAGAACAACTAATTGGAGGTGCGTATGCAAATCCGGATCGGATTGGAACAGAATACTGAAGAAGGCCGCTTTCTGGCTTATGCCCTGGACCACCAGGGATGCTTTGCCTATGGCGTTGATGAAGCAGAAGCCCTGATGCGAATGCCCCGGGCTGTGCTGGATTTCGATAAATGGATCCGAGACCACACTTCGGCACCCTGGGCTGAATTCACCAATCTGGATTTTCGAATTGTGGAACGATTCACAACTTTCAATCTGGATGAAAATTACCAACCGGCCGCCTCCGGGCAGGGCTATCAGGTCAATGCCTGGTTCCTGGATGATTGGCGTCCACTGACCGCAGAGGAAATTGAAATCGCCCTCAGAATTTACCGCTGGCAGCGGGATGAGCTCCTGGCGGGTTATACCACCCTCTCACCCGAAATTCTCGAAAAGCAGCGTTCCGGTGAACGCTGGAACATCACAGGGATCGTCAAACATGTGGCGAATGCGGAACAATGGTATCTTTCCCGCTTGGGACTGACCGAACTGACGCGTAACGACCTGGCTGCCGACCCGGTGGAACGACTTAACCAAATGGCAGCCGAAATTAACCGCGTATTTCCGACCCTTTCCGGCCTTGAGAATGTCTGCGGCCTGGCCGGAGAATTCTGGTCGTGTCGGAAAATCATCCGCCGCACGCTCTGGCATCAGCGGGATCATATTGACCATATCAAGAAGCTGGTATTTTCGGAAAGTTGAACGAGCGGATTAAATCACAAAGCAGGCGCCTCACCAAACGCCTGCTTTGCTTCGTTAACCTCACCTTTATCTCAGTTGGGGGTCACTACCACAACTTTGGGTTCTACTCGGGATTTGAAAGGAGAGAAATCAAATTCCTTAGGAATTAGGTTATCACATTGCGATTAATAAACCCTCAATGAATTGTTATCAGATTGTTAATTGCGAAGAAAAACCACCCGAATTCCTTAAAATATCAACGATTATCCATCCCTGCTTCACTGATTTTGGGAATTCAGGCAAGCTGTGCTATGATTGATAAAAATGATAAGGCAGAGGCAATGAAGACCAAGAAGAGTCTCCTTTTTTATATCCTGCTGAATATCCTGATCTCCGCGGCAACGACGCTGATCGTCTTGCTCATCTGGCAGCTCGCCCACCCCACACCGGATGTTTCCATCACGCTAACTGACCCCAATGCCACCTCAAATAATTCGGATGAGAACATTGAAAACACAGCAGTCATCTCTCAACCGACAACCGAATTTCTTCAGGAAGGGTTGAACATCACTATCGCGTCTGTGGTTGGCGCAGGAAATCTGGATATGGAATATATCCAGATCCTCAACCAAAGTGACGGTGCAATCAATCTCAGCGAATGGCGGATCCAAAACGGACGGGGGCAGCAATTCACCTTCCCTGCGATGATCCTCAATCAGGATGGCGCGGTGGAGGTGCACTCGAAAGCCGGCACCAATACGGTGATAGAATTGTACTGGCAGTCCGATGCCCCGATTTGGCAATCTGGTGACACTGTCACTCTGGTTGATGCCGCCGGGGAAACACAAGCTACCTATCAAATACCCTAGTGAAATAATAAAATCTTATGCCCAAAGCTCTTTACCGCAAATGGCGGCCCCAAAGCTGGGACGAAGTCGCCGGTCAGGAACATATCACCCAAACGCTGCGTAACGCCGTCATGCTGGACCGCGTGGCGCATGCTTATCTCTTCTCCGGCCCGCGCGGCACGGGCAAGACGACCTGCGCGCGCCTGGTGGCGAAAGCCGTCAACTGCCTCGACCCTGATCTGGGAAACCGGCCCTGCAACGAATGCGATCACTGTAAAGCGATCACCGCCGGCAGGTTCATGGACCTGATCGAGATTGACGCCGCCTCCAACACCAGCGTGGATGACGTGCGGGACTTGCGCGATAAGATCAACTTCTCCCCCTCACAGGGTCGTTTCAAGGTCTATATAATCGACGAAGTCCACATGCTTTCCACCGCGGCGTTCAATGCTCTTCTGAAAACGCTGGAGGAACCGCCAGCCCATGCCATTTTCGTCCTGGCAACCACCGAAATTCACAAGATCCCGGCCACTGTGCTCTCCCGCTGCCAGCGGCATGAGTTCCGCCGAATCCCGATTGAGATCATTGTCAATTACCTCAAAGAGAAGAGCCGCGAAGAAGGCCTGAAGATTGAAGAGCCGGTCTTTGTGGAGGTTGCCCGCCAGGCCACAGGCAGCCTGCGGGACGCCATCTCCCTGCTCGACCAACTCACCTCTACCAACGAGGAAATCACCTTAGCAATGGCCCAGACCATTCTGGGAACTGCTACCAGCCTGCGGGTGATCGAGATCATCGATGCCCTGGTGGCGAAAGATGCGGCCGCCGGATTGGAACAGATCGATCAGGCCCTGGACACTGGCACTGACCCTCGTCAGCTTGCCCGGCAGGTCGTTTCCTATCTACGGAATGTCCTGCTGTACCAGATGGGCCATCTGGACCAAACCGATATTCCCAACGAGATCAAACCCAAGATCCACGCCCACGCCAGTCAGCTTCCTTTACCGGAATTATTGAAAGCGATCAACGCTTTCAACCAGGCGACAATCGACGAACAGGCCAACTGGCATCCCGGCTTGGGTCTGGAACTGGCCTTCACGGAATACCTCGTAGAACCGGTGATTTCACCCGCGCCGACGCCTATCCCGGACGTTAAACCGCAGAGTAACACGCTGTATCAATCGATGCCTACCCAGTCAACTTCTAAAACCGGACCAGTTAAAACGCCAAAACTGGAGAAAGCGGCCGACCCGCAAAAATCCGAACCTCAACCGGCAGAAGCGAAAAAAGAACCCGCGCATCCCAAACAGGAACCGGCAGAGGAGAAAACCGCCGAGGTGAAACCTTCCACCCCGGCTGTTGAAGGCGAGATCACCCTCAGCGATATTCACAAGCAGTGGCGCAAGGTCAAGGCAATGGTCGGCAAACACAATCCCCGCACGGAAGGTCTGCTGACGTCATCAAAAGTGGTCGGATTAAAAGACAACACCCTGATCCTGGGATTTTCTTCCGAGATCCTCAAAGAAATGATGGATAAGGGAGGCAACCTGACCCTGACTTCCGATATCCTCGAAGAGGTCTTTGGCAGACCGATTGGCGTGAACTGCATCGTGAGCACCCAGGACAGCAGCGCCGTACCTGAGGACATTGAAATTGATAATGATGGCATGGTCGGTACTGCCACCCGTGACCTGGGTGGTAAAATCACCAATGCAAAAGAAGCTGATTAGCAAAAGCAATCATTGATTTTGAAAGGAATTTATCATGGCTAAAGGATATAATCGCGCCCCCGGCGGCAAAAGCGCCGGCGGAATGATGGCTCAAATTCAACAAATGCAGGCCCAAATGGCTCAGGCTCAGGAAGAGCTGGCCGATGAGACCGTGACCGCCACTGTGGGCGGCGGCGTGATCAGCGTCACAATGACCGGCGACCAGGTTTGCAAGTCGATCACCATTGCACCTGAAATCCTCGAAGATGCCGATCTGGATATGCTGCAGGACCTGATCACCACCGGCGTGAATGCCGCGCTGGATCAATCCCGCACACTGGCTTCCGAAAAGATGGCCCCCTTCACCAATATGCTGGGCGGTCTGGGTTTGGGGATGTAGCGCCCCACAATGCGCACCTTACCCGAACCCGTTCAGAACCTCGTAGACGCCCTCGCCCGTTTACCCGGCGTTGGCCCCAAGACCGCTTCCCGGCTGACCTTTTACCTCCTGCGCGCGCCGGAAGAAATCTCGCTCAGCCTGGCGGAAGCCCTGCGCGGGATTAAAGCGGAGACCGGCCTGTGCGAGATCTGCTACAACATCACCCGCAAGGAAACGCCGGTATGTGAAGTCTGCGCCAGCGATCAGCGGGACCGGCACACGATCTGCGTGGTGGAAGAGCCGATGGATGTGCTGGCGATCGAAAAGACCGCCGGGTTCAACGGCCTCTACCATGTGCTTCACGGTGTGCTCTCTCCCATTGAAGGCATTGGACCGGAAGATTTGAAGATCCGGGAGCTTTATGCCCGGCTGGAATCGAGCGAGGTCAAGGAAGTTATCCTGGCAACCAATCCCAGCATGGAAGGCGATGCCACGGCGATGTTCCTCCATGACCGGATTGCGCCGCTGGGTATCCGGGTGACCCGGCTGGCCCGCGGCCTGCCTGTGGGCGGCGACCTGGAATATGCCGATCAGAACACCCTCCTGCGTGCCCTGGCTGGGCGGCAGGATTTGGACTAAAAGCATTTGAGTAAGCAAAAATATTAAAGCGCCGCAACGGCGCTTTTTAATTTCTTAACCATTTACCAATCTGGTTCAGCCGAAATTTCGCTATAATGACATTAACCACAATCCACAACTGAAAGGAACCTGCAATGGCAGAACGATTGGTCCTCTACGATTCCTATTTCGGCAATACCGCCAAGGTC
>CAYUSC010000121.1:7354-8057 GCA_964447265.1 uncultured Candidatus Brevefilum sp. | reverse complement strand
TCGGAGAATGCTTCGTCCGCCTTCGGCTCCCTCGCAATGACAAGATTAAAAAATAGATGCCTCCACGGGAACGCCTAAGGGCACTTCGTTCGAATCCAGGTTTTGGCATGCATACCCGCCAAGGGTGCCTGTACCCTCGATGGGTAATGAGAGAGCCCTTTTAGCGTTAGATTGCTTCGTCCGCCTCCGGCTCTCTCGCAATGACAAGATTAAAAAAAGATGCCCCCACGGGAACGCCTAAAGACACTTCGTTCGAATCCCGGTTTTGGTATGCATACCCGCCAAGGGCACCTGTACCCTCAATGGGTATTGAGAGGGCCTTTAAATAATAAGTGCCCCCACGGGAATTCGAATCCCGGTTTTGGCCTTGAGAGGGCCACGTCCTAGGCCGCTAGACGATGGGGGCGTGCAAAAAATTCTAACACATACACAAACCAGCGTCAATCAATTGGTTGGGTGCCTGCGAATCGAATCGGCCCGAAAATAAATAAAAACACCGCTGGAGTGCTCCAGCGGTGTCATTTATTCTTAGCGCTAGCTGCTTAGCAGCAGCCGCCGTCACAACCGCAGTCGCCACTGCCGCAGCCGCCGCAGGAGCTGGCAAGGGCGCCTTGCTGGACTTCGGTCTCGGTGGCGGGGCGCAGGTCGTCAATCCGGGTCTTGAAGACCAGGTTTTTGCCGGCCAGGGGGTGGTTCAGGTTCA
>CAYUSC010000121.1:2521-7344 GCA_964447265.1 uncultured Candidatus Brevefilum sp. | reverse complement strand
ACCACGAGCACCGTGCGCCCGGTATCCCGCAACCCCTTCAGCAGCGCGACGATGCCGTAGCGGCTGACCCCGGTGCGAAGGCAATGTTGGCGGTCATCGGCAATGGCCGGGTGCTGCGCGCAAAGACCGATGCCGTGCGACGGGCTGAAGGATGGCGATGGGAAGGGCTGGTCCCCGTTGGCGATCACCACCTCGAAGTCTTTGCCGGCCAGGGGGTGGTTCAGGTTCAACTTCACAACCTCATCGGTGATCGCGATCGCGATTCCGGTGAAGACATGGCCTTCGCCATCCTGCATGCGCATCGGGCGGCCAAGTTCAAGGTCGAAATTCTCGGGGAAGCTGGTCCGCGGGACATCGATTTCCAATTCGGGGTCATAGTGCCCATAGGCGTCCTTCGCCTCAACATGGACTTCCTTTTCATCGCCGATTTTCATACCTTTAATCTGATCCTCGAGACCGGGGATGATGTTGCCATGTCCATAAAGGAACTGGATCGGGCCGGAGTCGATCTCCTTGCCTTCCACTTCCAATTGGTAATCCAGGGTAACGACGACGTCTTGGTCGGCGGTCAATACTTTTTCTTCTGCCATTAGCTCACTCCTAAATCCCATAAATGGGGTGTATTTTAAGTCGCTTCATTATACTGCATACTTCAAGTGGGACGTTTGCGGTTAATGTTTGAATGCCCCCAGATGTTCCGTGACGATTTCCCGGAAGGCGGTCTCTTCCGCCGGATCGGGGAAGGCCGCTTTGGGGATGAAAATATATTCCGTCCGGTTGGTGAGAGCGAAGAACAGATAATAGCCGCCGGATTCTTCAACATAGCCGAATGATTCCCAGGTGTATTTGGTGGTTTCCTCGCCCTTGGTGACAGCAATCCCGGCATTATTAACCCGCCACTCGAACTCCACGGATTCTTGGGCGGATTTTTTTGCGGTGCGCCGCAGGTTGATGGGTGTGTAGAGCAGGAAGAAAATGAACATCATCGGAGGCAATAAATAGAGCAGCAGCCGTTCGTTATCCACTGAAAGCCAGCCCAACCCGAGAGACACGATTGTTGCGACGGAGCCTATTCCCATCAGGATCACGAGGATCATCGTTGGCCGGTTAAAAGTCGCCGCCTGGTTGACGGCAAGATAGTCTTGATAATCGGGTTTAAATACAAATGTCATTCGGGCCATATCCTTTTACCTCGGTTCGCTTGCGGCATCGGTTTAGATTATAACGGACAATTGGGCTGAGGTATAATCGGCTTAATGCCAAAGCAGTGAGAAAAAGAGGAATAAATAATGAAGATCAGCCCACTTGCCGGAAAGCCAGCCCCAAGCAGTTTGCTGGTTGATATCCCCAGGTTAATTGCAGCTTACTATACCGAACACCCGGACCCGAATGAGATCTCACAGCAGGTTCGCTTTGGGACCTCCGGCCATCGCGGCACCTCGCTGGACGGGTCTTTCAATGAGGATCACATCCTGGCGACCAGCCAGGCGATTGTGGAGTATCGCGCGGCGCAGGGCATCCGGGGGCCGCTTTACATCGGCATGGATACCCACGCGCTTTCCGAACCGGCCATGCGCACGGCAGTCGAGGTGTTCGCAGGCAATGGGGTTGAGATTGTCCTGCAGGAGGGATTGGGTTATACACCCACGCCGGTGATCTCACGGGCGATCCTGACCTATAACCGCGACCATGATGGTGTTGAAGCGGATGGCGTGGTGATCACGCCTTCCCATAATCCCCCCAACAATGGCGGCTTTAAATATAACCCACCCAACGGTGGCCCGGCCGATACGGATGCCACCCGGACCATTCAGGACCGGGCAAATGCGATCCTGGCGGAAGGTTTGAAGCCGGTCAGACGCCTGCCTTGGGCTAAAGCGCTGCGGGCGGACACGACCCACTTCGTGGATTACGTTCACCCCTATATCCAGGACCTGCGGAACGTGGTCCGGATGGATGCGATTGCCGCTTCGGGCCTCAGGATTGGCGTGGACCCATTGGGCGGCGCGGGGATCCATTATTGGGAACCGATCGCGGAGATGTATGGGCTGGATTTGGAAGTGGTGAACCCTGCGGTGGATCCCACTTTTCGCTTTATGACCGTGGACTTTGACGGCAAAATCCGGATGGACTGCTCTTCACCCTATGCAATGGCTTCGCTGATCGAACTCAAGAACAAATTTGATATCGCTTTTGGCAATGACCCGGATTACGACCGCCACGGAATTGTTACACCGGAAGGCGGCTTAATGAACCCGAATCACTTCCTGGCTGTATCCGTTGGGTACCTGTTCAGCAACCGGGGTGACTGGCAGCCTGATGCCACAGTCGGCAAGACGGTGGTGTCCAGCGCGATGCTGGACCGGGTGGCCCGGTCATTGGGGCGGGGCGTGACGGAGACGCCCGTCGGGTTCAAATGGTTTGTCCCCGGTCTGCTGAGCGGCAAGCTGGGCTTTGGCGGTGAAGAAAGCGCGGGCGCATCCTTCCTGCGGATGGATGGCACCACCTGGACGACGGATAAAGATGGCATCATCATGGACCTGCTGGCCTGCGAGATTCTGGCCGTGACGGGTGACGATCCCGCCATCCACTATGAGGATCTGGAGAGCCAGTTCGGTAAATCCTTCTATAAACGCCTTGAGGCTCCGGCTTCATTGGAAGAACGCTCAGTGTTCAAGAAACTGACCCCCGAGATGGTCAGGACGGACACCCTGGCCGGGGAGCGCATTGAGGCCAAATTGACCCGGGCGCCGGGCAACGACGCACCGATTGGCGGGTTGAAATTGGTGGCTGAAAACGGCTGGGTTGCCGTCCGGCCTTCCGGCACGGAGGATATCTACAAAATCTATGCGGAAAGTTTCAAAAGCGAGGAACATCTGGCAAATGTCCTTAAGGAAGGCCAGGAAATCGTTCAAGCGCTATTTGAAAATGAACTCTAGGATTAATGGGCAGGCTGCTTGACCGGTGGCCTGTTTTGACAATATTAATTGTTTTTAGGTGTTTTCATCATCACAAAAATAAGGAGAGGACATGGCAATCATCAACGGGTTTGAAATCATCGTCAATCAGTTTTTTCAAAGTTTAGGTCTTTGGCTGAAGTGGCCGATGACAGCGATCACCGCGATTGGGTATGAGGAATTTTTCGTCTTGCTGCTCCCGGCGCTTTATTGGAGCGTTGACCAGGCGGTTGGGCTGCGGATGGGGATGGTGCTGCTCATGGCCAATGACATTAATAACTTTTTCAAGTTCCTTTTCCACAATCCCCGACCCTATTGGATCAGCGATAAGGTTGTGCCTTTATCCCATGAGACGTCTTTCGGCCTGCCCTCCGGGCATGCGCAGACTGCCGCTTCGGTGTGGGGCTGGCTGGCCGTGGAAGTGAAGAAGCGCTGGTTTACGATCACGGCGATTGTGCTGATCTTCCTGATCGGCGTCTCCCGGCTCTATCTGGGCGTTCACTTTCTGAGCGATGTGGTGTTGGGGTGGCTGTTGGGTGGGCTGCTGGTTTTGGTTTTTGCGAAAGTCTGGAAACGGGTTGGAAACTGGCTGGCGAAACAATCCGTGGGAATGAAGTTGTTCTGGGTTGTCGTCAGCACGCTGCTGCTGTTGGTGCCGGTACTGCTGGTTAGTCTGACTTCCAGAGGGTGGGTGATGGAGGCGGAATGGGCAACCAGGGCGGGTGAAGTGGATCCCTACAGCCTGAAAGGCGCTTTCACCACAGCCGGGACCTGGTTCGGGATGCTGTCCGGTTATGTCATCCTGACCGCTACCAAAGGCCATTTCCTGGCGAATCAGGGCGGCTGGCGGCGGGTGGCCCGTTTTGCGGTCGGGCTGGTGGGCGTGGCCGTGCTTTATTCCGGGCTGGGCGCATTTTTCCCCAATAACGGTGATGTCCTCAGCTTTGGGCTGCGTTTCTTCCGCTATACCCTGATCGGCCTGTGGGTTGCCTGGCTGGGACCGGTCGTATTTGAAAAAATCGGTCTGTTGACATTTGAATCAAAATCAACAGAAGGTTAAATAATTTATTAGTGAGCTTTTTGCAGGAGGCAGACAATGAAGACACTCTCACTTGGAAAAAACGGCCCGCAGGTCAGCGCGATCTGCCTGGGCACGGCCTATTTTGGCACCCGGATTGACCGGAACACGGCATTTGAAATGTTGGATACCTATTACGAACAGGGCGGCCGGTTCATTGATACCGCGAATAATTACGCAGGCTGGCTGCCGGAAGGATTGGGCGGGGATGCGGAACGCACGATTGGCGCCTGGATGCAGTCACGGGGCGTCCGGCAGGAAATTTTTATTGCTACCAAGGTCGGTTTCAATTATCGGGATGTTCCTTTAGGGACTTCAGCCGGGTTGATCCGGCAGGAGTCCGAAAAAAGCCTGCGCAATCTGGGCGTGGACCGGATTGACCTCTACTATACCCATCTGGATGATCGCAAGACGCCGCAGGAAGAGACCTTGCGCACGCTGGATGCATTGGTGCGGGAGGGCAAGGTGGGGCTGATCGGGGCCAGCAACCACGCTGCCTGGCGGATGGAAGGGGCCTTTCAGATTTGCAAAAAGGAAGGGCTGACGCAGTATGTCGCATTGCAAAATCACCACAGTTATCTTCGACCCCGTCCCGAAGTGGACTGGGGAGACAATGTGGTGATGGATAATGAACATTTTGACTTTGCCAGGAATCGGGACGTGCGCTTGTTGGCTTATTATTCGCTGCTCAAGGGCACCTATGTCCGGGAAGACCGGCCTCTATGGTCGTCCTATGATACTCAGGATAATCGCCAGCGGCTGGACCGGCTGAAGGTCGTAGCGGATGA
>CAYUSC010000121.1:0-2421 GCA_964447265.1 uncultured Candidatus Brevefilum sp. | reverse complement strand
GCATTGCGTGGGTCAACCAGCGCGCCGTTGACGCCATCCGTGATCCAGTCCTCCAGCGATTCGATCCGCCCCACAACCGGGTAACAGCCGCAGGCGATCGCTTCGAGCAGAGAATTGGGGGTACCGTCATGGCTGGCAGGTGAGACAAATACCTGGGATCGCTTGAAAAGGGCGAAGAGCTGGGTTTGGGTTAATTTGGGCAGAAGGTAGGTCTGGGTGGCGATATTCCATTGGGCAACCCAACCTTCAGCCTCCCGCACTCCGGCCAGAGCTGGGCAGACGAACACCGTTTCCGGCGCTTCCGCGAGGATTTTGGGAATGGCGGCGAAGAATTCTTCCTGGTGGAGCGATCCGGGGCGGATGCCGCGCGGGTTAACCACCCAGGGAGCGTCGGTGGGCAGGTTGAAGGCATCAGTGTCGAAATCGTCGGGTGAAATCCGGTCAAAGGTCGCTAGATCGAGGCCACCGGAACCGGGGACTGTCAGAGTGGGCGCATCCGGGCGCAGACCCCACTCATGGGCCAGGCGGATATCGCGCTGGGTGTCCGAGGTCAGCCCATCCGCCCGTTCCAGGCAGCGGTGGGTGGCTTTCTTCATCCAGGGGGTGCTGACGGCGTGGAGGGTCAGGTCGTTACCCCAGGTCGCCACCAAAAAGGGGATACCCTCAGGTGTGGCGCTGCCCAACATGCCCTCAAAGGGGATGCGCAGGGCGTGCACCAGGTCCGGCTGCACTCTGGCGAGGAATTCCAGATAGCTTGCCGTGTGGGTGCGGATTGTGAACGGGCCGATCAGGGCCCGGAGTTTACGGTAAAGGGGGATGAAGACCCGGACTGCTTTCTTAATGCGGGCCGAAAATCCGGATTTGGCATTCTCGCCAGCCTCACCCACGCCGCCTTTGTTGAAGCGGCTGAGAGCCAGGGGCAGGACGATGGTCTCGCCAACACCATCCATGGGCTGATAGGGGTAGGTGGAAACCAGGCTGACCTGACACCCAATTTTTAACAGGTGCGCAATCCAACTGCGTGCGGTCGTGCTGCGGCCGTCCGCAATCACCAGGATCCTGGTCATGACGCCACGCTCCGCTTCAGGGCTTGAACGAAGACGCTCACCATCTTGTCAAGGTTGATCTCCTCAGCTACGATCCGGTAGCTCTCCGCGCCCATTTGGCGCAGGCGACTCGGGTCAGAAAGGGCTTCGTTCAGGGCTTGGGACAGGGCGGCAACATCCCCTGCTTTTACCTGCCAGCCGTTGACGGGCCGAACGAGGTCCGCCTGGGTGCCGTCCGCTTCCGCGGCGATCACAGGCAGCCCGAAGCTCATGGCTTGCTGAATGGCCAGGCCGCCCGTGCCGGGCAGGACAAAGAGGTCCGCGGCCCGGAATTGGGCTTCAAGGTCTTCATCATAGAGCGCGCCGGTGAAGACTGCGGCGGGGAAAATCTCTGCGGCGAGGGCTTCCAGTCTGGTCCGGTCGGGGCCGTCGCCCACGATCACTAACTCGGGTTGTTGCCCCGCAGGCCGTGACGCGCAGGCCTGCAGAAGGTTGGCGATATTCTTGCGGGCTTGCAGCCGGCCCACAAAGAGCAGCCGTGGGTTTTGCCCGGTTTTGAGAGGTGGGCGTGCTGGCAGGGGGTGGGCAGGTGGCGGGGTGACCGCGTTGGCGGCTACGAAGATCCGGTCTTCCGGGAAACCCAGGGCGGCATATTCCGCCGCACCGGTTTGACTGTAGGTGATCATGGCGTCCAACTGGCTCAGGAGGGCCAGGCGGCGGTTTTGGCGAAGCGCTGCCAGAGTTCCGGAAAGGGGCGGGGCACCCAATCCCCAGCCGATCACGGGGCGCTGGCGGTTTTTCATCCAGCGGATCGCACCGGGCGTGCTCAGGTAACGGGGGTTGGCTTCCACAATCAGGACCTCCGGGTCCCAGTTAGTGAGCCAGCCAGACAAGCCGGATTGAAAACACAGATAGCGGGAGCCGTGGAAGAATTGCCGGTTTTTCCCTTCCACGAGGGCGGCATCGACCAGGTTGGGGGCGGTTTTGATCATTTCATCCGGTCGCGGCTGGCCGGTGAAGACGCTTAATCCATTTTCACAGGCCTGACCCAGCGCGTTGAAAAAGGGCGCCCGGTAAACCGGCAAAACCCGCTGAACTAAACCGACTTTGCCGGAGAAGGTCTCCATCAATCCACCAACGCTTTCAGGTAAGCCTCGACCATCGCATCCAGCCCAAAGGCGGCTTCCGCACGCTCGCGAGCGTGGAGACGATAAGTGGCGTTGTCTTTGAGGATTGCCGCACAGGCCGCCGCCAACGGGGGAATAACCGGGTCCTGCAGACGCCAGTAATCGGCGCCATAGGGTACCACTTCGCCTGCGCCGCCCCGGACGAGTTCAGCCAGCGCGCCGGTGTCATAGGCGACCACGGGCAGCCC